>JBKECH010000081.1:0-2914 GCA_047974415.1 Bacteroidales bacterium
ACCTAACGTCCCTACAATAACTGCTGTTTTTGATTTTATATTAGTGGAAGTGGAGACTCTCCCCTTCTTCCCTGTAACACGATGAATATCTTCAGCAAACAAACCAGAAGAGATTTTAACCACTTCATAATCATCTTTATCTATGTAGATGTCTGCAACTCTCCCTTTTTCAGTAAGAGGAAAACTGTTCTCCATTTTTTGATTACTAACCTTTATCTGACTAAAAGAAACTGGGATGTACAATAGAAAACATACCCAAAGTAAATTTACTTTTTTTGCATTAAACATAACACTCCTATTTAATTTAAAGATACTAGCTAGCCAATATTATTGGCTAGCTAGTGAAAATAAAGACCTTAAATACCCAAATCAACTTCTACCTATTATTTATATCCAGGATTCTGTTCTAAAACAGCTCCAATATTAGCCTCTATTACAGAATTAGGAATTGGCCATACATTATATTTTTCCAACATACCCACTCCATCACCATTGGTTTCTGGATTTGCATAATAAGGATTAAATCTTTTAACACGATCATACAGCTTTCCTGTACGCATTAATGTTATTCTCCTCTTTTCTTCAATACCCAATTCTCGTATGCGCTCATCTAAAATATAGTCAATATCAACATCTGACTCTTCTGTAGGTTTAGCTTTAGCTCTTTCTCGAATCTTATTGATATCTGCAACTGCTTTCCCTTTTTCGTTTAATGCTAAATAAGCCTCCGCTCTAAGCAAATAAGTTTCAGCAAGTCTGAACATATATTGGTCGGTATAAGTAGCTCCCGCACTTGACTTCAAATCCCCAGTCGTTTTATTTGCATACAATGGGTCTGGGTGATCATACGGCGTTGTAACTTTACTTTGATAAGCATATAGATAACGCCCCGGAATCGTCATGCTCCCCCCCTGCCCTACGATCATATTTGCAGGAAGATTATCCACGTCGATAGAATCAATTCCGAATTGTTCTGTAAAACTAGCATTGTTTACCGCAAATTTACGGACAAAGTTATGATTGGCATTTCTAATGTCATTATAGAAATCACTCTCCCACACTGTATTGCTATAATGATGCGTGGAAATTCCCCAACCAATTCCTCTACCACCAGTGTAGTCGCTTACAGGCCATCTAAAAGGCGTATAGTCTTTTCCATCTACACGCAGTTTAACGTCTCTAACCATCGGGGCAAAATTTCTTTCACCACAATAATTGCCAGTTGTTCTTGCATTTACAGTTGAACTCCCTCCTCCTGGCAAATCAGTTTCATATTGGATTACCCAAATTCCTTCTGTATTGCCACAACTGCGATTTTGATTATTCATTTGAAAAAGATCCCAATAAACATCGCCAGGAGTTGTGTTAGCCCTTGAACCAAAACGGTGTTTCATTAGGCTCATTGCAGGGTTACTTATTACCTGATTTGCCGCATCTACAGCCTCCTTGTTTTTTCCGATAGCAAGATATAGTTCCGCTAATAAATGATAAGCTGTAGTAGAAGAAATTTCTCCGTCACTTACAGCTGTGATATCTTTCAAGTTTTCTGCTGCAAACTTAACATCGACAATAGCTTGGTTCAACGTTTCTTCTTTAGTAGATCTTACGAAATCTGTCTTTGCTGAAGTAACCTCCTCTAATACCAATGGAACACCTCCATAAAGATAAGCAAGCGTTCTGTAAGAGAAGCCCCTAAAAAAAGAGGCTTTAGCCTTGAAAATATTTTTAGTTTCATTTGAGAAACTTTTAGACTCTACACGATCAATCACAACATTTGTTCCTGATATTATCTTATACAGATTATTCCAGTGAATCCTTGGAATTGTTGCTGTCGGATGGTAAGCAGCCACCATATTACCATGCTTTGCCGTCCCTCCTGGCTCACCATCAAATACAAGGTCAGTACCGTATATATAGTCCATTGGTCTGAACTCATCATATCCATACAACTCCCAACGTACTAGATTATACAAGTCATTTACAGCCATATCAAAATCCTTTTCTGTTTGATAGGCATTATCTGTGCTCATAAAGTCTAGTGGGGTTTCACGTAAAAATTCTTCTTCATTGCACGACGCAAGCCAACAACAACTTAGCATGATGCAGTATATAATATAATTATTTTTCATGTCTGTTAAACTTTAAAATGAAACATTTAAACCAAAAGTAAAGCTTTTCAAAACAGGTCTTCCAAAGTAGCCCCCATTACTTGCTTCAGGATCCCAACCTTTCCAATCCGTAATGGTTACTAGGTTTTTGCCGTTAACAAATAAGTCTAAGCTCTCTACGCCAATAGAATTCAGCCACTCTTTGGGGAGGTTGTACGACAAATTAACATCTTGTAATCGAATGAAACTCCTATCTTGATAAAGTGTTGGTACAATAGCTCCTGAAGAAGTCGCCAATGAATATGTAGCATTAGGATTGCTTGGTGACCAATAGTCAGCAGCCATTTCGCTCGGCCTGTTCCTACGAAGATTATTTGCATCTCCTCTGTGCAGCGCACTCGAATTACTACCAAGATAGCCATTCTTTCCTCCCTGTATAGAATTGATAAAAAAACTAAATGAGAAGTCTTTATATCTAAATTTATTCATCAGCCCAAAACGATATGCAGGATCCTCATTTCCAAGAATTTTACGATCAGAAACTGTTATATCGCCTTCCCCTGTTGTATCTCTTATCTTATAATTTCCAGGATGATACCCCTTAGGGATTTCATCAGAAAGTTGCCATATTCCATCCACAACATAATTGTAAATTGCGGAGGTTGATTCTCCAATATACAGATTACTGGCAATTAAGTCATCCTCGTGTCCATCACCATCGCCATCTTTTCCTAAAAGCGTTAGAATCTTATTGCTGTTAGAAGATATGTTGAATGTTGTTGTCCACTCAAAATCTTCATTTGAGA
>JBKECH010000070.1:0-5305 GCA_047974415.1 Bacteroidales bacterium
CCGTCGCATTAAAGGCTTGTGCCAATCGTTCAAAATTAACCGTTTGCACCTTGCATAATGCCATAACTAGCATGCTAATGAGTTTTATGCGAGAAAGATTGATAATTCCTTTAAATGCACTTGCAAGACTTCGTATAATTCCTTACTTTTACACTCGATGTTGGTTTTCTTCATGATTAGAGAAATTGGTGATAATATTCCTCTAAGATACGGAAATCCAACATCTTATACAAACATTTTAAGCGTTTATTTCGTTAATATTTAGCCGTTTGCTTTTTTTGTCATGTACTAAGCAGTTTTTTATTGAAATCCAAGAAATCGAAAGGTTTTTCAAATTGATTTCTGTATCTTTGTTCCGTAAATCTTCCGAAACGAGATAGTTGGAGAAAGTTTATTCTTCCTTTGATGAAAAGAAAAAGTAGTAAGATTTCACAAATAAAGTCTCTCCTGCATTTATTCAGAAACAAAGCGTAGCCTAGTATACTGGTAATTAAGTTGTTGTAAATATTTACTCCCTTGATAATCATGCTTAATAGATTTGTGCTAAAATCCGACTAAGATACTGATTATCAGGGGGCATTCCAAATAAAAAAGCGATTTATTTTGTTGATCTGTAAATGGTTATCAACATTTTTAACGAAGCATTAATTCATAGAACATTTAAGATAAATCATCCCCCTTACTCCAATGATAATTTACAAGCCATAGTCTTGCTTATAACCTCCTGCTCCCAAGTTAATCTCCTCACCCGCACCAAGCGAGTACCTCGAGAACATTCAATGAATTAACACAAGGATGTTGAAAAAATGTTTGAGACGCTATTAGGAAGGAACACATTGGAGGCACTGTTTTATACTGATATCAGAGCGGTGCATCGCCTTTTATTTGGCACTCTACTCGCAAGTAACTATTTCCCTCATCTTTTACTCGAAGTTTTCCATTGATATATACTTCTGTTGAAATAAGCACATCAGAATCTTTGCAACGTAAAGAGTATCTTATTAAATAGTCTAACGTTTTATAACTGTATTTCCATCCTGATTTTACCCTTAATTCTTTGGGATAATCTATAGAAATAATCGCATCAGGCGTATTACTTAGTACTTTAATAGTTACTTCATTTTCTTGATTATGAACATCTTCTTCTACACATGAAACGAAAGTAGCAAGGCTAATAATTACAAGAATGATTATTGTTTTAATATTTAATTGTTTCATTTTGAATTCTATCTAGCAGTAACTCCAAACTTTATACTTCCTGTATTATATGATCGTTGACGATAGACCGTTGAATATACCGATTCAACAATAGGGTCGTAGAAATATATTCGAACACTACCAAGAAGGTCGGACCCCAAAGTTCTTTTTGTCGTTACTGTTTTGGTTATTTTTGTGGTAGTTGAATTTTCCGAGGAAGCAGAACCTCCCACATCGACATTTACCTTTTTCAAACCTATGCCAATCTTTGCATTTCCTGAAAAATTTTCCTTTCTAGCCACAGACATCTCATATGTTGTAGTTTCTTCCACCTCTTCCGTCGCATCCTCCTCGTAGATTTTAACATATCGATACAAGGCTTCTTCTGATATATCCCACTTCCCCATATCAACCAAGTCTCTTAAATAAACATCTCTAGCTGTAAAGTTTCTAGGATTGATTGTATAGGTGTTTTTTGAATGTCTAAACCATGTTGAATGACGATATGAGTGCGCAATATTAAAATTCCATAGATCTTCGGGCATTAGGGGTATACATACAATTTGAGGATGGTCTACTTCTGATGATGAAATTTCAAATCTAAAATTATAACTACCTCTTGTCCAAAGTCTATCCAAAAGCTCCTGTTGACTGAGTCCTCTCTTTTTCTGCTCTGTCGATGAAGCGTTATTGATGGGATCTTCCTTCCCCTGATCCGATATGCGAAAATATGCAGCTGGATTAACAGTTATCACATTAAGGTATTCTGAAATAGAACGATTAAATGTACCCTTCTGATTTTCAGGAGTTATACCGTAGTAGATATAATCTCGCTGATACGATTTCTGCCTAAGGCTTCCATCATTTTTATTAAAATGCCGATATGCTTCGATTGCTTTATTTCCAATATTGTCCATTTTTACATTGAAGCTTTTCACAGAAAAAATGCTGCTCCCATCGTAATTTGGAGATCTGAATACAACGCTTTTAGATGACTTTGAATACATATCACTTTCTTGTGGTATTTTTACTCTATTATTTTCATTGACAACAAATACGTGAAAGTTAGGTATTTCTCCTTTTGACAAAGCGAGTTCTTTTTTTCCATCAAAAAACAAGATTGTACTATCGCTTCTTGATACAGCTACAGGTATTTCACTATCCTTAATATTCAAATTTTCAGGAAGTATGTTGAATAAAGAAATCTTAGAGGTATAAATATTTAACAGTGGTAGTGTTTTCTCAATTTCCTCCATTTCCTCCTTTGAAGAGTATGATATTAACCTATCTCTAAAAGTTTGACCACTTACATCTTCATCCTTAACAAGATAATACAACACATCATAATTTCGATCAAACATCTTCAAAGCTTCATCTTTAAGAAACATACGAACCTCTTCATCCTCATGAACCACTTGCGATAATACCTTTGCAAATTTTTGCAAACATTCCTCTTTCTTCTCTTTAGCTGGCATATCTCCAACTTCGCTCCATATTCTTTCAGGCTCTTCCTCCCTACAACTCGCAAAGGCAAAAGCGAAGATTAAAACCAACACACTAAATAATCTTACTCTAAGTGTGTGTGTGTGTGTGTGTACATTGTTGCACTTCTTTTAAAATCTGTTCTCATTTTTCTTACGTTTTAAAAATTGTTTTTAATGGTCATCAACTTCTTGTTAAAAAAAAACGATGGTTCAGCCTGTGTTATCCCCCCTTTCTTTTTGCTGCGGTTTTATCTTCTTTGTTTTAAAAAAGCTAATGAACTAGTCAAATTTACTGTGATAAATTGAGAAAAATAAGTTTTTTGCAGATAATTTCAAGAAACTTCATAAAAAGATTACAGCCCCAGATTTGCAACTCCTGTCCCCCTAGATTGAAATCTGGGGGGGCGATATATAATACATACAAACGGAACAGTTTTTACCGTTTTCTAGCTGGTTTTTCTCAAAATATTTTTCAAATGATTGATTTACAAATTAAAAAAATATTATTTGAATAAATTTCAAGTAAAAGTTTGACTGTTTTTGTATCTATGGATACTTAGTTTATCGCATATTGGAGTACTTTTAATTCAAACCAATGAAAATATTTCGCTCGGTGGACTGGTTTTGATTCAAACTAATGAAAATATTTCGCTCGGTGGACTGGTTTGAGTTCAAACCAATGAAAATATTTCGCTCGGTGGACTGGTTTCAATTTAAACCAATGAAAATATTTCGCTCGGTGGACTGGTTTCAATTCAAACCGAAGCAAAGTGCGTTGTAGGGGTGCCTCCCTCGTGAGCACCTGCGTTGCATGGTCGTAGGCTTGCGAAGTTTGCCTTTCAATCCCGAAGGGATGGCATTATTAATAGCCCCGGGCGATAAGTCCGAGGGAAAGGGTGTCATGCCAATGTATTTTAGCCCCGAAGGTGGCGGCATTATTGCATGAGCTGCACTTACAGTGCGAAAACACCGCTATTCACTCCTTTACCCAGGGCGTTACCACTGGGCTGAAATGAATTGCACTCTCAGTGCGCCAAACACTCAACCTTAAACCCTCAACCCTATTATAATACTCAAATTCCGCGTCAAAACCCTTGTTTTATCGGGCTAGAGCGGCTCGTCACGATGACATGACGCGGAATTTGGGTAGAAATGTAGTTCCACTGTATCCCTCCGACCAACTACGTATTTTTTCTCTTGTTAGAATAGTGGGAACTTATACTCCCGTAAAAAAATTAATCACGATGCAATAGCAACTCGTAGACAAACATACCAAAAGGAGCATTTTAGCTAGTCGCAGCCTAAAAAAACTGAAACTAGCTGAAATGCTCCGTTTTTATTTTAGAAACACAGCGGGGTCAGTTCCCTTGCTGCTATATCATCGCCCGATAGTTTATCACCGCTTTCACCAAAGCCGCCGCCTTCAAATCTTTGAGTAGATATTCTTTCGTCCCATGATGCTGATTTTGGCTCACCAAAGTAATGCTTTCGGGCGAACTACCCTGTTGTACAAACTTAATGGTGAGCATCTCTTCCCCATCGAAGTTAAAATACAAAATATACATCTCGCCCCAAATCAGCAGCTCAGGTAATCTATTCACTATCTTATAAACCACCAAGTCGCCATTCTTCACCAGCGGATACATCGAATCGCCACGAGCAAACAAGGCTCCGTCGGCCTTTGGCAGGTTCGGTATCATGAGGTGGTCTACTGGGGCTATCTTCTGATTGTCCAAAAATATGGACGAAATGCCTGCCATTGCTTCCAATTCGTATATTGGAACTACCTGATTTTCAAAGTTAACATCGCTGCGCAATCGGCGATAAGTACTTAACGAGCTACTCATCTCATAATCCTCTAAATTATGAATACTCAATCTTTCCTTAATTTTATTCAATAATGCACTCGACACGCCATCTAAGCCATTCTCAATCCGAGATAGATAAGGCTGCTGCACCTGTAGCAATTCTGCCAACTCTTTCTGTGTTAGTTTTAAATCTTTGCGAAGTTTTCTAAGGTCTAAATCTCCCATAATTATTTTTTTTAAGTATTTCGGGGTAAAAATAAGTTATTATATTGAATATATGAAGAAAAGCAAAGAAAAATCAACAATATCAACCTTATGTTGTTTATTGTAGGGAATAGCAAATAGTATTATTTTTGTATTTGAAATAAACAAAAAATGCCTGTTATTCAAAAAAACTAGACTTATGAAATACCTCATTATTGGAGGAGTGGCAGGAGGTGCCACCCTTGCTGCTCGCTTGCGCCGACTAGATGAGCAGGCTGAAATCATCATTTTTGAAAAAGGCGAACATATATCGTATGCCAACTGCGGATTGCCCTACTACATCGGCGACGTGATAAAAAATCGCACCAAGCTGCTGCTGCAAACACCCGAAAGCTTTCGAGCTAGATTTAACATCGATGTGCGGGTATTTAGCGAAGTGATAAGCATTGATGTCGCCAAAAAACAGGTGCAAGTGCAAAATGCCATCAGCGGAGCATGTTACTTCGAGAGCTACGACAAGCTGGCACTCTCGCCTGGAGCTTCGCCTGTGGTGCCGCCCATCCCGGGCATTCGGCACCCGAAGATACTAAGTCTGCGCCATGTGGCCGATAC
>JBKECH010000068.1:0-12962 GCA_047974415.1 Bacteroidales bacterium
ATCCCGACAAATTGTGTTTACGAGCGAGGAGTAGACGCATTACATGTGTCTCATTGCGAAGTTGCTAGTGCGAAGTCAATTAAACTCTAAGCCTTTTCTCGATAGATTTGCTTCACTCTAAATCAAAAGAAGGCTTTTTCTCGATAGATTTGCTTCACTCTAAATCAAAAGAAGGCTTTTTCTCGATAGATTTGCTTCACTCTAAATCAAAAGAAGGCTTTTTCTTGATAGATTTGCTTTACTCTAAATCAAAAGAAGGCTTTTTCTTGATAGATTTGCTTTACTCTAAATCAAAAGAAGGCTTTTTCTCGATAGATTTGCTTTACTCTAAATCAAAAGAAGGCTTTTTCTTGATAGATTTGCTTCACTCTAAATCAAAAGAAGGCTTTTTCTCGATAGATTTGCTTTACTCTAAATCAAAAGAAGACTTTTTCTCGATAGATTCGCTTCACTCTAAATCAAAAGAAGACTTTTTCTCGATAGATTCGCTTCACTTTAAATCAAAAGAAGACTTTTTCTATATAAACTAAGTATCCATAGATACAAAAAACAATTAAACTCTTATTTGGAATTTACTCTAATAATATTTTTTAATATCTAAAAATCAATTGGTTGAAAAATTATTTTCCAAAAGAGACTAGAAAGCCAATGTCGTTTCATTAAGGAATTGCGAGCTGCGGGATTCACAGTGCGGAGTGATGGTGTCTTTCGCACCTATGGCGCTTGTGCGGAGTGAATGGTTAAAGTGCGTTCGTCACCATCGAGAAGAAGCAAATAATAATATCCCCTGCTCCATTTACTGTCCCCGAGAGGAAACATAAAAAAAGCAGCATGCTTAATTTGCATCCTGCTTTTTTATAAATGTGGAGTATCAACTTTCGTTGTACCCGGAGTGGGAATCGAACCCACACGATATTGCTATCACTGGATTTTGAGTCCAGCGCGTCTACCAATTCCGCCATCCGGGCTAGTTATATCTTCACAACTTCGGTGCAAATGTAAGACAATATTCTTAGTTGACAAATAAATCAGTCAATAATTATTTATTTTCACTCGAATTGTGTGCAGAAACACCGAAAGCCTGGTCATTTAGTCCTGTAGCAGACCGATTGGCAGCTTCCCTCGAAGTTAGAAGCAGATGGTTTGTTGTGTGTTGGGGTGCTTAGCGCAATCGTCTGTGCTGGATGAATACGATTGATTTGCCTGCATGCTAATATTGCATTTTTTCTTTAATTTCTATACAACTTAGCATGGTAGGCACTACGGCTAGGGTAAGCTGCTGGCTGTGTTTTATTGGGCTAGGACTACTCGTCACGGTGTTCTGAGACTGAATTGGGGGGGGTAGAGTGATAAAAAGCAAGTTTTCAGTAAAAAAACTTGCTTTATTGAAATTTAGTAGTATATTTGAGGGATTGTTTTATTTCTGTGGTTAGAAATAGATATATAAAAAGAAAACGATACGGATTAAGTTGTCATTGTAAAATGGACAGGTAAGGTCAAATTTTAGAATCCTAGAGTAATACATCAAGAGTGGGTTGAGAGTCGTTTTTTTTTGTTATCACATATCTATATGTATTCCCGTGTCTATAATCCTCTTTTCAGTGTGTCAAAAACTTGTTTATTCTAAAGATTTCCGCCTACTAAAGCCTAGTTAATTATGAATAAAAATCAAAAGCGCTACTTCCTTAGTAAAATAACAAGGATAATACTTTGCCAAATGATTGTATTTTTTACCATTGGGGTATCAAATGCCAACAATAAACATCAGACTACACAACAAGAACAAGCTTTGAAAGGTGTAGTAAAAAACAAATCCACAGGAGAACTGATGGCTGGTGTAAATGTTTATATTAAAGGCACAACTATTGGAACAATTACCGATGCAGATGGAGCATTCGGTATTGCTGTTCCCAATGGAACCGAATTATTAACATTTTCATCAGTAGGATTTCTTAGTCAAGAAATAGCAATAAAAAATGAGACGATGCTATATATCTATATGACAAAAGAAGTTGGCGACTTAGATCAGATTGTTGTTGTTGGTTACGGAACAACTAAAAGTCGAGATCTTACAGGTTCAGTAGTAAGGCTTGAAGAGAGAGATTTGGAAATTAAGAATGTGCCTTCTGCCGCATCCATCTTGCAAAACATGGCATCTGGGGTTATGGTTAGCGGAAACACAGGGAGACCGGGCGAAGCTGTAACTATCAGAATTCGAGGTTCTACCTCGTTTTCTGGAGACAATAACCCTTTGTATGTAATTGATGGTGTTCCCACCAATGATCAAGATGCGCTTAACTCTATTTCTCCCTCCGACATTGCTTCTTTTGATGTGTTAAAAGATGCATCAGCATCCGCTATATATGGGTCTAGAGCTGCCAATGGTGTTATAATCGTTACAACAAAGAAAGGATTGCGCAATAGGAAAGCTAAGTTTTCTCTGAATGTTAACAGCTCCTATGATTCGCAAATAAAAAATTTTGCGATGTTAAATGGAGACCAGTTCCGATCCTATCTCAAAGATTTAGCAAACGCAACACTTACTGTAGACCCCGGGAATAGCACTGCGAACGACATATTAGATTCTAATAGTGGTATCTTGGGAGATGCCAATACGGATTGGTTCGAGGAAGTGAAGCAAAGGGCAAGAAGAACCAATATTGACTTATCTGTTCGAGGAGGCAGTGAAAATGTATCCTATTTTATATCGGCTTCGATTTTGGATCACAAAGGTATGGTTATTAACGATGATATGAGGCGATATACCGGACGTTTCAATATGGATGTTAATATTCATACTAATTTCGTTGTAGGGACTCGCATAAGTGCGACATACTCCAACAGGAACACGTCTGGAACTTCCCTGTTTAGAGCTCAAGGGCATCGGCCAGACTTGCCAGTATATCAAGCAGATGGCACTTCTTATTACGACATTAATCCCGTTGCTGAAACCCAGAAGGTTAACTACTCTGATGAATATAGATTTACGGGGAATTTATACGGAGAGTGGGAAATGGTTGAAGGTTTAAAGTTCAGATCTAGCTTTTCAGCCAATCAGCACATGAATTTCAACAATCAATTTACGCCCAGCTTTCTTGATATCTATGCTGTATCATCTGCAAGCAAAACAGGCAATCGAGGATACACTACTGTTTTTGACAACACGATAAGTTATGCAAGTGTTTTCAACGAAATGCATTCTATTGATTTTGTAGGAGGTTTGTCCATGGAGGAATCGGCCAGTCAATACGATTATCTGCAAAAAAAAGGATTTGCATTAGATGAAATTTACACTAACGTGTCAGCAGGAGCCGAGTTTGTAAGGTCAGAAGACAGCAAAACAGAGCGAGGTTTATTTTCATCATTCGTTCGCATAAACTATAAGTATAACGACAAATACTTGCTTACATTCACTTCTCGCTATGATGGATCTTCTATGTTTGGAAAAAATAATCGCTTTGGCTTCTTCCCTTCGGGAGCAATCGCTTGGCGAGTGAATGAAGAGAACTTTCTTAAAGATGTAAAAGTAATCAATTTGCTTAAACTGAAAGCATCTGTAGGGAGAACTGGAATTCAAAACCTATCAGGCTACTCCAACAGAGATTTATATAAATCTACGGTATACAATGACATGTCTGGCATTGAGCATTCGCAGATCGGAAACCGCAATATTCGTTGGGAGTTGTCTACATTATATGATGTAGGTGTCGATTTTGCAATACTTAATCATAGTTTGTCGGGTTCGTTTGGGTATTACCATAAAGTTACAAAAGACTTAATTCGTGAATTTACATTCCCATCTAGTATGGCCGTAGGTAATATGTACTACAATATCGGCAGTGTGAGCAATCAGGGTTTAGAGCTTAACCTGAAAGCTAAAGTTATTAATCGCTCAGACTTCAACTTTACATTGGGATTAAATTTAGCAACGAATAAAAATGAAGTGTTGAAATTAGAAGATGAAAACGCAATTGAAAACTCCAGCGGAACTATTATTCAAGGAAGCGGTTCGCAAGTTTTAGCCGTGGGACATGCA
This sequence comes from Bacteroidales bacterium, assembly GCA_047974415.1. Taxonomy (GTDB): domain Bacteria; phylum Bacteroidota; class Bacteroidia; order Bacteroidales; family Prolixibacteraceae; genus JBKEAJ01. The sequence goes on from JBKECH010000068.1 coordinate 4,037, forward strand.
ATGGGGGCGTTCTTAGGGTATAGATACAACGGGATTATCCCTAATCAAAATAGAGTGGATGAGTTGAATAATAGTGCAATTGCCAATGGGAATAACTATTATTATAGCAATAATTTGTATCCTGGCAACTTAGAATTAAGTGATTTAAATGGAGATAAAATAGTTAATCAAACAGATAGAACGATAATCGGAAATCCTGACCCCGACTTGTATGGGGGGATTACGGCGATGTTTAGGTATAAACAAGTGTCGCTGGTTGCTAATTTTGGATTCCAGTTTGGAGGAACAAAAATGTATAGTAAAGCGTTGCAAAATGTCCCGGGTCAACTCAATGGTCTTGTAGACTATAACTTAGATAATCGTTGGTCAATAAATAATCAAGAATCAACCATTCCTGCTATTTATCTAGAGCAAGGAGTGCCGGCGCTTACAGACTTGTCTTTGTTCGATACATCCTATCTCAGGCTGCAAGATTTAAGAATTACCTATGACCTGCCTAAACTAAGGAAAGTGCCAATTGAAGGGAGTGTGTATATTTCTGGAACAAACATTTTTACAATTACATCTTATCCGGGTACTGATCCTGCAACAATTAACAACATGACTAGTTTTGGTGGAAACTACGAGACCAGTTATCCAGGAATTAGAACATTCTCCTTTGGATTGAAATTGGGATTATAAAAAAGACAGCAATGAAAAAGTACGTACCAATATTATTTGTCGTTTTTCTATTAGCAGGCTGCATGGAAAACCTGCTAGATAAGAAGCCAGCATACGAAGCTGATTTGGATGGCGCAATAACAAATGCGAAGACAGCAGAACTTGCTCTAGTTGGAGTGTATTCGAACTTGCCCATGGCTGAATACCATACGATATATACTACTGCACCTGGTAGTTTCAAAGCTGGAACCATGAGGCGCCCCGAGTGGTGGACAAGAGGGAATGCAATTTATTATTACGAACGCTACTGGCCAACATTGCAAGGCTCTAGTGATTACGACTGGGATGCCGATTATGAACTTATTAAAAATGCCAACTTCTTAATGAATGCTCTTAAAGGAATAAATGACTTTGAGGGTAATAGAAAAGAGGAAATGGTAGGAGAATTGCATTTTTTAAGAGCGTTTGCATATAACCGCCTTATGCTTCGCTACGCCCAATATTGGGATATAGACAGCAAGCTGGGATTAATCATTAGAAATGAATTGCCCAACTTAGACAACGTGAAGAAAAGACGTTCCACTGTTGTGGAAAGTTACAGGGCTATTTTGGAAGATTTAAATATTGCAATAGATAAGTGTCCTAACTATAGCAGTTGTGGTCGTGCCTCAAAAGTAGCGGCAAAAGCAATTAAAACAAGAGTGTATTTGCAAATGGGGAAATATTTGGAGTGCATTAAAATGGCAGAAGAGGTGCTGAAACACGTTGACAATGGGCTGGCATCTGATTATGCTACCGTATTCTCTGACTACTCTGATACAAATGAGATACTTTTTGCTCGAATGAATGGAACTTCTGATGATATGACATCAAGAAAAAATGCATACAGCTCAGGAAAGTGGGGCCCATCTCAAAACTACATTAACTTCTTAGGTAACGACCCTAGATTCAATGCTATAATAGGCGATGAGGTGGTCGTAGACTACCGATATGCCACAGATGGAGTCGAGTATAAAAATCATACAGTAAAGAAACTCGTTAACACATCAAACGATTTGCCGATAATCTATCTCAGAATGGCTGAAATTTACCTATTAAAGGCAGAAGCAATCTATCGTAGTGGAGGTTCAAGTAATGATGCGTATGCCCCAATAGCGACATTAAGAAATAGAGCGGGAGCTACACCAGTTTCTCATGCCACTTCCGAAGAAATTGAAAGGGCTATCCTTAATGAATGGCTTATTGAAATGTCATTCGAAAATTGGCATGAATATTTTGCATTGCAACGTTTTGGTGTAGACAAGTTGCTTGAACGTAACGATATTTTAAGAGAAGCATTGGAGGAGGCTGCAGCTGCTGGAAGTGAGGCTGAGGAGCAATATAGAATGCGAATTGATAATTACAGAATTTTACCCATTCCATCTGGAGAAATAAACGCCAACAGCATAGTACAAAATCCTGGATATAATTAATAACTCCATTGAAATGACAAGACAATTAATTCAAATAATTATTGCGTTGTGTTTATTTTTGCCAGCACAAGCACAAAAGCAAAGTGAAGGCATTCGATTCTTTCACGGCACTTTTAATGAAGCTTTGTCAAAAGCAAAAGCAGATCAGAAGCTGGTATTCATAGATTTCTACACCCAATGGTGTGGTCCCTGTAAAATGATGGTCGATGAGGTTTTTCCTCTTTTAGAGGTCGGAAATTTTTACAATAAGCACTTTGTGAGTATCAAAATAGATGCAGAATCGGGTGAAGGTGTAGAACTGGCAAAAAAATACAAAGTAAAATCATACCCAACCTACGGCTTTATAGATCCGTTTACAAAAGAGTTAGTTCATCTATCGGGGTCAAGGCAAGATGCAGAAGTTTTCATATTTACAGGCAATTCAGCCATAAGCCCAAGCAAGAGGTCGATCTACTTAGAAACCGAGTATGAATCTGGGAATAACAACAGTATTTTTCTTGCGGATTATCTAGATTATTTGGCATCTCGTAATGATAAGGATAGAGTAACAGAAGTGTTGGAAAAAATCACAAAGAAACCGAAATTCTCCATGGATACATCAGAAGGTTGGGAGGTTTTTAGAAAGCATATAAAAGGATACACTAACAAATACTTTATATACTTACTTGACAACAAGGAGCAGTTTGTGAAAAAATTTGGACAAAAAGAAGTGGAGGATAAAATGTATAAGGAGTTTAATTACTGTAAAGAACCTGAGTTAATTAAAGAGGCTCCTGATTTCAAAGGGCGTGATTTTCTTTGGGTGAAAAACCTAGCGCAACAACATATCAACCAAAAGAATTACGAAGAGGCCGCAAAACAAATTAATATACTAATAGAGTCGTCAAACGACTTCGCAGCTGAACTCTGTATCTTTCTTCGCTTCATAGCTCGTGAGCCCCTATACAGAGAAACTACTTCTTTTTGGGAACAGCAATGTTTGCGCTACGCTCAGTATGTGGCATATAATTACCCTGACAGAAGAGATGCAATATCACACTTTGACTATGCAAAGCTTCTTGAACATGTAATACGTAAAATACCTAATGCATCTCTTTATTTTCCTGAAGAGATAACGATCAAGCCTGCGAATGGAAAAAAAGAATACAGTATGAGGTCTGATGCATTAAAGCCAAAGCCTAAAAAATAAACGGAATTTATATCTACTCGACCAGCTACACATGCAAAATCCGCATAGTAGCACTGTAACCAAGCATCCTAGGCTGATTTATTTTGAAGGGATGAGGCTGCGCAGTAGGTGATATGATGCGGATTTTGGGTGCTAAGTGCGCAATACAAGATTGTCTGAAGAAATTCATTCTAGCGAAGTAAGCAGACCCAAATTCTCTGTGGAATTTCTTAATGATTCCCCCAGAGAACATCAAAACCCATTAAGAACTAGGCGCTATATAAACAAGCCCCCAATAAATGGAGGTGTAGAGAAAGATGTTGGAACTTAAGAACGATTTATCCGCCCTTCTAATAGCTAAAAATCCCCCCTCATATAGTCATTTACCCCACTTCGCCTAGCTCATAAGTCCGTACTTTTGTGATTGAATTGTTAAGTGTAAACAAATTAAACATTAAAAGAAACGATTGCTTATGAGAATGCTTATGAAGAACGCCTGCTCGTTGTTACTCGTGCTACTGCTCACCACAATAGGAGCAAGGGCGCAAGAGTTGCAAATCAGTGGGAAGGTAACCGATAGCGAAGGTGCGAGCCTACCAGGAGTTACTATTGTTGAAAAAGGAACCGCCAACGGCACGCTTACCGATGCCGAGGGAAGGTATGCCATTAAAGAGATTAGGCCCAACGCCGTTTTGGTTTTCTCATTTGTGGGGATGCAAACCCAAGAGGTGACTGTGTCGGGCAAGCGCACCATCCATGTGCAAATGCAGGCCGACGCTATCGGTCTCGACGAAGTAGTGGCTGTAGGCTATGGGGTGATGAAGAAAAGAGATTTAACAGGTTCTGTGGCCTCGGTGAAAATGGATGATGTAGCAGCTAACCCATCGAACAATCCATTAGAGACTTTACAGGGGAGAGTGAGTGGGATTGACTTAACTCGATCTAGCGGCCAAGCTGGTTCTGGAGTGTCGATGACTATGCGTGGTGAGCGCTCGCTAAATGCGTCGAATAGTCCGTTGATATTGGTAGACGGTGTGGCTTATGGCAGTACGCTAGATATTAATCCCACCGATATCCAGTCGATGGAAATTCTGAAAGATGCATCATCAACTGCTATTTATGGTTCGCGAGGAGCAAACGGAGTTATTCTGATTACAACAAAGAAAGGAACGAAGGGGAAATCTACCATTTCATTCAATGCCTATTATTCTATGAATCAACTCACGGATTACCCTAAATTTATGAACTCTGAACAATACATCAATCTAAAGCGGGAAGCTTACAGAACGGAAGGTGTTTGGAATGACACTTCCAATGATGCTGACATCTTCTCGGGTGCCGAATTGGATAATTTTAAAAAGGGCTATGATGTAAATTGGTTTGATGAATTGCTGAGCGATGGCTACACACAAAACTATGAACTAGCTATGCGTGGTGGAAATGAGAAAACAAGCTATAGCTTTTCGCTAGGTGTTCAAGATGAACAGGGGCTGTTAAAAACAAACGACCACTACACTCGCTATAATGGACGTTTAGCACTCGATCATCAACTGAACGATAAGTTGCGTGTGGGAGCCAACTTCTTGTATACCTATAAGGAGCAAGATAATCGCAATGCCTCTTTTTGGAATATAGGGAAGTTGCTGCCCATAGCCAAAGCGTATAATGATGATGGAACTGTTAATACTTATCCAACGCCTGGTCGTTCTGATGCTTTAAATCCTTTAGTTGATGATTTCGATGGTGCCATTCGAGATAACACAGCTACAGTTCGTTTTTTCGGAACAACTCATCTTAACTGGAAGATTGCAGATGGCTTGGTTTTCAATACAACACTAGGGATTGATCAGCAAAATGCCACTCGGGGATATTACTATGCGAAACAGACAACAAGAACCGCCGATGCTTACTCAGAGTCTGGTGCCGACCTCACGGGTAATAGAAATCTAACTTGGGAGAATACCTTAAACTATGAATTTAAATTGCCAGAACAACATGGGCTAAATGCTATGTTGGGAACAAGTACCATTGCGAATCGTCAAGAAGCTTACAATCTCTATGGAAGAAACCAAGCAGCAGAAATAACCGAGAACTTCGACCTGTCGTCGAATACAGAGGGCATTACCACAACGTCTGATTTGGTTCGATCGCAACTAGCCTCGTTCTTTGGTAGAGTGAATTACAGGTTTAAGGAGCGCTACTTGCTAACTGCATCTATGCGTGCTGATGGTTCGTCGGTTTTAGCAGAAGGTAATAAGTGGGGATATTTCCCTTCGCTAGCTGCTGGCTGGAGAATAAATGAAGAAAACTTTATGAACCATGCCGTAAAAGTATCTAATCTAAAGCTTAGAGTGAGTTGGGGGCAATCAGGGCAGTCGGGTGTAGATCCATACTCCACATTAGCCACATTAGATAAGTCCACCTACGCCTTTACTACAGGAGCAGGAGAGCTTGCCGCCTACGGATATTATCCAGCAACAATATCAAACCCCGACCTTACTTGGGAGACAACCTCGGTGTTTGATGTGGGATTAGATTTTGGTTTCTTCGACAATAGAATTAGCGGTGCGCTGGATTATTACAAATCAGTAACTTCAAATATCTTGATGCCTCGACTTATCCCCAACACCACAGGATACACCTCGGTATTTGAAAATGTGGGTGAAACAAAGGGTACTGGTATTGATGTCAGCTTAAACACACTGAACGTGGAAAACACAAGATTCAGCTGGTCTACCGACATAAACTTCTCATACAACGCAAATGAAATATCGAAACTTTCAGAAGGATTAACTCAAGACGTGGGCAATGGTTGGTTCTTAGGCGAACCGATAAACGTAATTTATGATTACGCCAAAGAAGGTATTTGGCAAACTAATGAAGCAAAAAGGGCGGAGGAGTACGACAGAAAACCAGGGCAGATAAAAGTTCAGGATGTTGACCTTGACGGCGATATTGATGCCGACGACCGAGTGGTTTACAATGCAAGCCCTAAATTTACTTTTGGAATAACAAACAGGCTTTCCTATAGCAACTTCGATTTTAGCTTTTTCCTTTATGGTAGATTAGGATACCACATCGATTATAACTACTACGGTGCATTTCGCCCCGGTTCGCAAGAAAATCAGGCAAACGTGGACTACTGGACTCCCGAAAATCCAACCAATGCATTCCCCAGGCCAAGCACCGAAAACTACCCCTATAAAAGCACACTCAATTACGTAAAAGGCGATTTTATAAAGATTAAAGACATCACCTTAGCCTATAGTATGCCAGATAAAGTGCTAGAAAAATGGAGTCTGTCGAAGCTGCGATTTTACATGACATTAAAAAATCATTTCACCTTTAGCGGAATAGAAAACTACGATCCCGAGCGAGGAGGTTCTATTGATTACCCACTTACGAAACAGACTGTTTTTGGTGTCAACCTTGAATTTTAACACGAAGAAATTAGATACACATGAAATTTTCAACATATATACTATACGCCATGCTAGGTGTAAGCATAGTGTCTTGTTCCGACTTTCTTTCGGAAGAAAATAAAAGTTCGCTCAGCGATCAATACTATAAAACAGAAGAAGGTGTGCGAGATCTCACCGATGCGTGCTACACCCCTCTTCGTTATTGGTTTGGAAAGGAGAAAGCATCAAACTTCTCTGAATCATGCACCGATATCATCACTCGAGCAAAAGGACACACCAATCAGGCTGTTGTGAATTATTCATCGGGTTTTACTGCCGACAATAGTGAACTATATGATTTGTGGGGATATAATTATCAGGCATTGAACTTCTGCAATGAAGCCTTGTATCGTTTGGGGCAAATTGATATGGAAGATGGCGCTAGGCTCGCTGGAGAAGTTTCCTTCTTGCGTGCCATGTATTCTTGGATTATTGCTGAAATGTGGGGAGATACTCATTACACTACAGAGCCCAGTCGAGGAGTAATAACTACAGCAAAACTTACCTCGGTTGAAGAAATTTACAAGCAAGTATTTATCGACTTAGATCTTGCTATTGCTAATTGTCCTGAAACAACCGAAGAAGGCGGACGAGTAACAAAGTGGGCTGCCAAAGCAATGAAGGCGAGAATGCTACTCACCCGAGGAGATGAAGAAGCTGCGGCAGATCTAGCCAAAGAAATCATTGATAATGGACCGTTTAGCCTATTCAATGATTATGCCTCTATTTGGAATATGAACAACGCCGAAGGAAGTACCAATAGCGAATGTATTTGGTATGTGAATTATACTTCAAATTTATTATTAGATAAAGAATTGGGCGATAAGGTAAAAGAGAGGGGAGGAAACAACCTGCACTTGATGTATGGCATGAAATATGATGTAGAATCGGGCATGACTAGAGATGTGGAAAATGGAAGGCCATTTAACCGTTATATGCCAACTCGTTTCCTGCTAGAACTATTCGACCAAAAAAACGACCAGCGTTATCAAGGATCCTTCAAAACCGTATGGTACATGAACACTCCTGAAGGTAAAGGCGATTACATTAATATGGTAGATACGGCTATCTATTTAGTGGCAGGGAATATCGAGGATGCTGAATACAAACGAGTGGCTCAAAAGTATCAACTAAAAGGAATTGATGATTTGTATGATGCTAACGGATCTCCAAAAACAGCACGAGATGTTACTTTTCAGCTGTCTAAATTTGACGACCCTACACGCCCTGCCGTAGCTACAGTGGAGAGTGCACGTGATTTCTTTGTGTTTCGAATCTCGGAAATGTATCTGATCGTTGCCGAGGGATACATGGATAACGACCCAGCTACTGCACTTACTTACATGAACACTTTGAGAAAAAATCGGGCTCTTGATGGGCATGAAGATGCTATGGCTGTGGCTGCATCTGATTTGACGCTCGACTTTATTTTAGATGAAAGAGCTCGAGAATTATGCGGAGAACAATTGCGCTGGTTCGATTTGAAACGCACAAAAAAACTCATAGAGCGAGTAAAAGCACACAACACCGATGGCGCCCCGAATATTAATGAGAACCATTATGTTCGTCCGTTTCCTCAAGATTTCCTTGATGTTATTCAAAATAAAACTGACTTCAAGCAAAAGTCAGGCTACAATTAGCAATACACACACACACACACACACACACACACACAGCACGTTAAATTGTGATTTTAATAAATCGCTTCTTGCGAATGCGAAGGCATATGGTAGTTTAGGATGTTTCCAAAAGAGAGTGCTTCTACGTAGGCACTCTCTTTTTAGTACGCCCAGCATGGGCGTAATCTCATGGGTGTAAGTCCCTAGCGAGCCCTAATAGTGGGAATCGCCTAGCCAAGAGCAAGGGTGTCCATAGCGATGTGGAATCTGAAGGAAGCTGGCAGGTATAAGGCGGAAAGATTACGTTCTTATCTGGGGAGGTCTCACAGACGTGCAGATATTTTTTTAGAAGCATGGAGTAAAGCTAGCTGTGAGAAGTCAGTCGAGGACATAGTACCGATGAGAAAGCATGGGGAAGGCAGAGAAATCGCTCTTAAACCCTAAGCCGTTTTTCTAGATGCTTCCCTCGTCTCATTTCCGTCAATTTCTTCAGAGAATTAGAGTGTGTTGACTTTGTTACGGGGAAATTCTCCAGAGATTTAAAGA
>JBKECH010000119.1:0-22455 GCA_047974415.1 Bacteroidales bacterium
GGCCTCCATGGTGGCCATCCTAGGAGCTATCTTGCTAGTGGGTATTGTGGTGAAAAACGGTATCGTGATGATCGACTTCATCAACCTCTTGCGCGAGCGAGGTGTGGAATTGCACCAAGCTGTGATAGAGGCCTGCCAAAGTCGTTTGCGTCCTATCCTCATGACAGCCATGACCACCGTGCTGGGCATGCTACCCATGGCATTGAGTGTAGGCGAAGGTTCCGAAATGTGGGCACCGATGGGTATCACCGTTATCGGCGGACTGCTTTTCTCTACCATCATCACCTTGATTATCATTCCGGCAGTCTATGTGCTGATGGCTGTAAAAGGAAGCCGAAACAAGAAGGCAAAAGTGCATAAGAAGTTTAAATTTTTAGATTAGAAGCAAATGAAATCCGTATTTATAGCATACAACCAAGCCAACACCGAGCGGGTAGAATATATGCTCGACCACTTGGGGGTGAAAGGGTTCACCATGTGGGACGAGGTGAAAGGTCGTGGCACCAACGGGGGCGAACCTCGAATGGGCTCGCACACTTGGCCAGAGATGAACTCTGCCATCATGGCTATTGTGGAAGATGAACAAGTGGAGAAGCTGCTCGATGCCGTGAAAAAGCTCGATGCCATCAACCACGAGGTGGGCGTGAAAGCCTTCGTGTGGGACATCCTGCAAATGGTGTAGGAAAGTTCCCCCTCATTGCAAAGCGATTTAACGACTGTTTAATTCAGTCGTTAAATCGCTTTTTGTTTTTGTTGATCCAAATAACACCCCATTTATCCCAGAATATACAACCCATTACATGTCCAAATCTCTTCAAAATAAGCGCTTCGCCAACTTTTATCTTTGGCATACATCAATCTACAACAGCTTTATTTTATTGATCTTGAAGCTCTCTCTACGGTGTTCCAATGCATAATCTAGGTTAATCTTGAAATACAGATGCTTGGAGAGAATAAATTAACTTTTAATTGATAGATTATTTCTTATTAATGTTCAATTTTGTACATTTGCGAAGTGTATTATGACCGAATTGGCTACATGATTATAAACATTATGAGGTATTCAGAAAAAGAATTTGACGACATCCGCCCATTCAATGACGCGGAGTTTAAACGGGAGCTTGACATTTTGCTCAAGGACAAAGCAGTAAGAAATAGTGTGAATTACTTCTTTAATGAGCCTAGCGAGCAAGAGATAATTATGACTCTTCTTGGAGGGCTAAGGAGTGTAGATGAATTTCAGTCAAAAGTTATAGCTTTAATACTAGAAAAGATTATAGACACAACTAGTGATGGTTTTACGGACGATGGTTTTCAAAATATAGAGAATGACAAGCAGTGTCTATATCTGTCCAATCATAGGGATATTGTATTGGATACTGGCTTCCTGAATCTATTACTACATCGTCACAACTTATCGTTCACAAGAACGGCAATTGGGAACAATCTACTTATTTATAAGTGGATCGAAAGTGTAGTGAAGCTCAATCGCTCCTTTGTTGTTAAACGAGATTTACCTATCCGCCAACAATTGGAAGCTTCAACACATTTGTCGCGTTACATTCGCTACTCGCTTGTAGACACCAACACGCCTGTTTGGTTGGCGCAAAGAGAAGGACGTACCAAAAACGGATGCGACAAAACTCAACCTAGCGTACTAAAGATGCTAAGTCTATCTAACAGTACAGGCTCATTTACAGAAGGTTTCCGAGAATTAAACATAATGCCATTGTCAATATCTTACGAGGTAGAGCCATGCCTGACAGCCAAGATAGACGAGAATATACTCAGGGACAGAGGAGAGTTTGAGAAAGCAAAAGAACACGATTTAGCAGCAATGTTCAATGGAATAGACCAATATAAAGGGCGAATACATTTTGGATGTGGAAAACCACTAGAAATTAAAGATGAGGATTTTAAAGGCTTGAATAATAAAGATGCTCTTGCCAAATTAGCTTGCTTGATAGACAAGCAAATATATAGCAATTTCAAACTATTCCCTTTTCATTACATAGCGTACGATAGAATGTCGTCGCAAAGTGCATCTAGGGATAAATATACTGACGAGGATATTAAAAACTTCGACATGCTGCTTTCCGAGAATATCGATAAACTATCTGCCCACAATCCAGATGAAGTTGTTGCGAAATTCATAGCGATTTATTCGAATCCTATAAATAATCTGTTGGAAAATAACTAAGTAGCGTATTAGTAGTTTGGGCAACATAAGCACTAACAACACAATTAAATTCAGCGTATTGCAATATCTGACAATTAGTAATATAAAATAAATATATAGATATGTACGGAAAATTCAAAAAAGAGCTACAAGCTCAGTTAGACGAGTTGAGAAATCATGGTTTATTTAAAACTGAACGCATTATCCAATCGTCTCAAAGCTCTGAAATTGAGGTCGGAGATAAAAGAGTAACAAACTTCTGCGCCAACAATTATCTAGGATTGGCAAATAACCCAGGGGTTGTAAAAGCCGCTCAATCCATCATGGATAAATGGGGCTTTGGACTGTCATCAGTAAGGTTTATATGTGGCACACAAGAAATACACAAAGAACTGGAAGCGAAAGTTTCGAGCTTTCTGGGCACAGAAGACACCATTCTCTATTGTGCCGCCTTCGACGCAAACGGCGGAGTATTTGAACCCCTGCTCAACGAGAAGTGTGCGATTATTTCGGATGAATTAAACCATGCTTCGATAATTGACGGCGTGCGTTTGTGCAAGGCACAACGGTTTAGATACAAGCACTCCAATATGGAAGAGCTGAGACAATGTCTTGAAAACGCAAAGACTTGCGAATTTAAGATAATTGTCACCGACGGAGTTTTTTCCATGGATGGCGACCTTGCTAAACTACCAGAAATATGCGACTTAGCGGATGAATATGAAGCTCTTGTAATGGTCGACGATTCGCATGCCACAGGCTATATTGGAGAGTCTGGCAGAGGAACAGCTTCTCACTTTGGCGTTCAGGACCGGGTAGACATTATAACGACAACCTTTGGTAAAGCTCTTGGTGGTGGCAATGGAGGATGCACATCGGGACGCAAAGAAATAATAGAAATGCTACGCCAACGTTCACGTCCATACTTGTTTTCTAACACTCTGGCGCCTGCAACAGTAGGAGCAACATTGGAAGTCATAAAGATGCTCGAAGAAGATAGCGAATTGACAGCGAGAGTGATGGACAACGCCAATTATTTCAGAGACAAGATGGACGCATCAGGTTTCGACTTAGTACACGGAAACACTGCCATTGTTCCTGTTATGATATACGATGAACCTAAGGCAATAGAGTTTGCCGACGAATTGCTCAAGGAGGGAGTTTACGTTATAGGTTTTGTATATCCTGTCGTTCCTAAGGGCAAGGCAAGGATAAGGGTGCAATTGTCAGGAGCACACACAACAGAGCAAATCGACCATGCCATAGGAGCTTTTATCTCTGTTGGTACGCGCTTAAACATAATTAACTAAAAAAAAATCAGAATAAATTGTTGTTTATAAAAAACTTTTTATTACATTTAGTCGTTCGTTTTAATAGAGCAACAATAGATTTTTTATTATAAACCTTTAAATTCTTATAGATATGGAGGCAACAATAACTTTCAACGAGTTGAGGAAAATCAAAGACAATCTGCCTGACGGAGCGATGCACCAGATGGCTGAAGAGTTTGGACTAAATGTCGAAACAGTTCGTAATTATTTTGGTGGAGAGAACTTCGAAGCTGGCAAATCTGTTGGTTTGCATGTAGAGGAAGGACCTGATGGAGGGATAGTTCACATCGATGACACCAAACTATTGCAAAGGGCAAGAGAACTTATGGTTTAGGGTAAAGAAACGAAACTGTTTTTACAAGCACGAGGTTCATTTTAGAACTTCGTGCTTTTTTAGTCTAAAATTGCATCGCCGCCAGATTTTTTATTATCAGTCTTTAAATTCAAACTTTTAAGATTGAAACGAGTGTATAATACTGAAAGAGAAATCAGTCCAACAGTCAACAACATGAAGTTTTGGGTAGTATGCAAGACAAGCGCAAAGGTCGATGCCTCGATGTTCCCAATACCATAGATGCTCAACGATAAAATAACCATATAGTGCCATGTCCCAATGCCACCTGGAGATGGAAACAAAACACCCAAACTACCCAGTATGAATACAACAAGCGCGCTGTTGGCAGATAGGTTTGCTGTAAAGTCGAAGGCGAAGAAAACCAGATAAGTCATTAAATAATACATTGTCCATATGAAAACCGAATGAGCAACAAACACCCATTTGTTTTTCAGTTTGCCGATTGCAGAAAACCCCTCTATAAAGCTCTTTGTAGCCATTCTTATTTTATCCAAAACTACTTTCCCTAGAATTTGTTTTCTAAAAACAAATCCCATCACTATCAGCAGAAAAAATAGAATTATAAATATCTTATTGTTTAATATTGAGTTTGTAATGTGCTGTAATGATGCATTGTCGTTTATGAGCTGCATTATCCTTCCGAAGTTCAAGGCTAGGGCTATAAACAAAATAACAATCATCATTACAAGGTCTATAAGGCGCTCGGCAACAACCGTTCCCATAAGTTTTAAAAAAGGGATTTTTTCTACTTGCGCCAAAGCAACACAACGACTCACTTCGCCACCTCTTGGTATTATCAGATTCACCATATATCCAATCATCACCGAGTGGAAGCATGTGGCAGTTCTGACTTTGTAGTCCATTTCTCCTAACACTTGTTTCCACCTGAAAGTGCGACTTATATGACTAAGCAAGCCTGCAAACAAAGACAGTACTATCCAGATATATTTGGCATTCAGAAAAGCCTCTTTTATCTTACCTAGGTCTTCGTCCTTGTATATAAAGTAAAAAATGACACAGCCTACAGTCAGAAAGAATAAATATTTAAGAGCTTGTATAAATTTTGAACTCATGAAAAATTGCTACTTTTGTCGTTGAAAAGGTGCGAAGTTAAGAAAATATATGTTTGTGAAAAAATGAATTGAGCCATGAGTTACAAGTTCTCACACAGGAGCACGACTAATTGGCGAGATACATCTGGCAATGAAAAACAAAATATAAACATATGAAACCTTCATGCAGTAGGCTATAGGCTGTAAGCTATAAGCCTAACTACACACAGGAGAATGATTATAAACCGGCAAAAGCATAAAGCCTATGGCTTACAGCTCATTGCAGAATTTTGAACAGATGAAGCAAACACCAGTACGTCCAAAAAAGCATCTAGGTCAGCACTTCCTCACTGATTTAAATATAGCGCAAAATATAGTATCTTTAGTAGGAAATGGCAACACTAAAAATGTTCTAGAAGTAGGTCCAGGCATGGGGGTGCTAACACAATATCTCCTTGAAGATACAAGCCTCAATTTATCTGTCGCCGAAATAGACACAGAGTCTGTTGAATACCTTAAAACGCAATTCAGGATGCTGGATGGGAAAATCTACGAAGAGGATTTTCTGAAAATGGATTTAAAATCTAAATTTAATGAACAAGTACTCATTGTCGGAAACTTTCCGTACAACATATCAAGCCAAATATTTTTCAAGGTACTGGAATTCAGAGATATTATTCCTCAGGTGGTTGGCATGGTTCAAAAAGAAGTTGGGCAACGTATTTGCGAGAAGGAAGGCTCGAAAATATATGGAATATTAAGTGTCCTTTTGCAGGCATTTTACGATGTGAGTTATGAGTTCACAGTCCATGAAAACGTTTTCAACCCACCTCCCAAAGTGAAGTCGGCAGTAATAAAATTAAATAGAAAGCCAGACTTTGCCCTAGACTGCAACGAGAAACTTTTTTTTAGCGTTGTGAAACAGGCGTTTGGTCAAAGGCGAAAAACTCTGCGAAACAGTCTTAAGAGCCTTACTCCCGAAGCAGTGAAGCACAAGGCAGTATTTGACAAAAGACCAGAACAGCTGAGTGTTGAAGCATTTTTAGAACTTACAAATTTAATAAACAAAGGAGGTTAATGTGTCAAATGTAGTAAGCAAAGAATTGATAGAAAAAGTAATTGAACTTTTAGAATTGCACGATGAAGACCTACTGCTAGAGACTATCGATGATTTGCACGCGGCAGACCTTGCCGAGATAATGGAGCATCTATCCATCGACGAAGCAAAAGAAATATATTTACTCCTTGACGGCGAAAAGGGGGCTGATGTTTTACTGGAAATTCCCGAAGATAACCTAAAACGCTTTTTAAAAGCCCTTCCTCCAGAAGTTATTGCTAATCAATTTATTAACAACATGGAGTCCGATGACGCAACAGATATTATCGGACTTCTGAACGACGACGACAAGCAACAGGTGCTAGGTAGTTTAGAGGACCTAGAAAGAGCTGGCGACATCGTCGATCTACTTGAATACGACGAAGATAGCGCAGGAGGATTGATGGCAAAGGAGCTTGTCTCTGTAAACGAAAATCTGACAGTGCAAGCCTGTTTAAAAGAAATAGCAAAACAAGCAGAAGATGTAGACGAGGTTTATCACGTATACGTTGTAAACGACGACGATGTGCTGAAAGGGGTGTTGTCGCTCAAAAGTTTAATCTCTAATCCGACAAATGCTAAAATCTCATCTCTATATAACAGCGAAATATATAGCGTTCGCACCGACCTTGGAGAAGATGAAGTCGCCCAGATGATGGAAAAATACGATTTAGTAGCCATTCCTGTTGTAGATAGTATCGGACGATTGAAAGGACGTATTACCATCGATGATATCGTGGATGTAATTAGAGAGGAAGCTGAAAAAGATTTGCAGATGGCGGCAGGTTTGACTGGCGAGATTCATGCGGGCACTCGCCCATGGGCAATGGCTCGCTCTCGCATTCCATGGCTACTCATAGGTATGATAGGAGGCTTGTGTGGATCGAATGTTATAGGCTCGTTTCAGGAGATTATTACAAAAATGCCGTCAATAATGGCATTTATCCCACTGATAGCAGCAATGGCAGGTAATATGGGCATACAGTCTTCATCAATCGTAGTGCAAGGACTGGCAATGGGGAACGACCATATGTCCTTGGCAAAAAGACTAAGCAAAGAACTGTTAGTAGCAATATTCATAGCAACCATTTTTGGGACATTAATCTATTTATATGCTCACTTTGTGGCTCACGATTTGACATTAGCATTTTCTTTAAGTCTATCGTTGATTGTCGTAATGTTATACGCCTCTGTCTTTGGTACAATAGTTCCTATCGTGCTAAGTACCATGAAAATAGACCCTGCAGTAGCAACAGGTCCCTTCATAACCACAACCAATGATATCGTAGGTCTAACAATTTTCTTCACCGTAAGTTCCATGGTCTACAACACTATGTCCTGAGTACTGCAGACTTGTGTTTTACTGGTGACAGGAAACCTGTTTGTTCCTTTTTTGATTAAAGATGTACATTTCTAAATTTATAAGCATATTTACTATATCTATTATGAGAACATTTTATACTTTATTATTTGCTTTCCCTCTATTGTTATCGTGTGAGAAAAACACAGAAAATCACACCATTGCTATCAGTTGGGAACTAATCAAGAACAACTATCAAGGAGAAAGTAAAAACCTCTCCAAGTTTGTTGTTGAAAACAAAAGCAGTCGTGAGCTGAATGACAATTGGGAGTTTTATTTTAATTATCCTCGTTCTATAGATACATCTACTGTAAGCGGAAAACTATCAATAGTCCATATTAACGGAGATTTCTATAAGATGTTTCCTTGCTCAGACTGGGACCCTCTGCCTGCAGGCAGTAGCATGGATGTAGAGTTCGTCTCAACGGCTTGGAACATTAATAAAACAGATGCTCCTGCTGGAGCTTATTTTGTTTTCGACTCAAAATCAGACTCCATTCTGCCGTGCAATATACAAGTTATAGATTTTATTAGGGACAAGCAGACAAAGCGCTCGGCGAACGACAAGGTAAAAGTGGAGACTGCTCAAATGCGCTATCTGAGCAACAAGCATATAGGCGCACTAGAGTCTGCATGTCCAATTATCCCAACCCCCTCCCTTTATGAAATGCAAGAGGGCGTTTGTAGCATAAACAACAATGTAGAATTTATTTGCGATAACTCACAGATGACTAACGAGTTAAACTACCTAAAAGGAGAATTGAATAAACTACTGACAGATAGCGACAAATCTAATGGGCCGTGCAAGATAACACTAAAGCAAGAAGCAAACTTGAAAACGTCATATGTTTTGGACATAAAACCTGAAATGATATTGATATTAGGTAGAAATGCAGAGTGTGTGTTCAATGGAGTCCAATCTTTGTTGGCAATGATTCCCACCGAGTCCTACAACAAAAAACAATCAAGTATAGAGCTAAAATGCGTTCATATTTTTGACACACCAGCATTTCCGTATCGAGGTTTAATGGTCGACGTAGGAAGAAACTTCCAGTCGAAAGATGAAATACTCAAAATAATAGATGTTATGGCGAGGTATAAGCTAAATAAATTTCATTTCCATTTTTGTGATGACGAAGGTTGGCGCCTTGAGGTTAAAGACCTACCCGAACTTACTGAATATGGCTCAGTACGTAAGCATGAAGGTTATGACAAAACTAACCTTCCTCCATCTTTTGGCTCTGGAGCATTTAGTTCGGCAAGTGGCACTGGCTACTATTCGGCGTCCGACTTTGTAGAAATATTAAAATACGCAAAGGCTAGGCACATCGAGATTATCCCCGAGATAGATGTCCCTGGACATTCTCGGGCTGCCATAAAATCAATGGAATATAGATATCACAAGTACATGTCGGAGGGCAACAGTGCCGAAGCTTTCAAATATTTACTAACAGACTTAGACGACAACTCTGAATATAGTTCTGTTCAGGGATGGACCGACAATGTTATGTGCGTTGCCAACGAAGCCACCTATCGTTTTTTTTCAAAAGTGCTAGAAACCATCCAAAAGTATTATGCCGAAGCTGGTATAGAGCTTAAAAATATTCATGTTGGGGGCGATGAAGTTCCTCACGGAGCTTGGCTAGGTTCTCCTAAAGTGAAAAATTTTGCTAAACAAAATAAGCTGAAGTTAGAAACCGATGCGCTTTTCCATTATTTTATGTTGCGACTTTGTGACACTCTTAGCACAAAAGGAATAACAATGTCGGGTTGGGAGGAAATTGGTGTAGCGAACGACAAAAAACTCGGTAAAATAGCTGCTGACGCTATTATAGGTAGAGATGTAGTCCCTTATGTTTGGAATACAGTAGGAGGCTGGGGTTCAGAAGATTTAGCTTACAAACTGGCTAATGCAGGCATTGATGTCGTAATGAGCTCTGTTAGTAATATTTATCTGGATTTGGCATATGCAAAAGACCCCAACGAGCCTGGATATTATTGGGGAGGATTCAATGACACTAAAAAAGCATGGGAATTTACACCCTACGACGTAAGCCAGTGTGTCAAAAGCACACCTCTTGGCAAAGAAATAAATTGGTGCGAGGGAGAAGTCTCTTCAGACGATTGTAGGCCACTGCATCGCCTTACAGAACGTGGGCGCAAGCATATAATAGGCATGCAAGGGCAGTTGTGGGCAGAGAACCTGAAGTCTGCCGAACTGTTGGAATATTGTACGCTGCCAAAAATGTTGGGCCTTGCCGAGCGAGCATGGTGTGGGCATCCACAGTGGGCAGGGAACGAGGATGCAAAACAACGAGCATGGTCAGATTTTGCAAAAAGAGTCGGAAAGCATGCTCTGCCAAGACTAGACAAAATAAATGGTGGCTATTTATACAGGATTCCACCAGTAGGAGCACTGGTCGATGCCGCAAAAAAGGTGCATTTAAATGTACTGTATCCCAGCTTAACAATACGCTACACCACCGATAGTACAGAACCAAATGCAAGCTCTAAGCTGTATGTAGAACCTATCGATTTTGTGACAGGATTAAAGGCTACGGCTTTTGACAGTAGAGGTCGTTCGGGTAGGACTATCGAACTCCACTAATAATCGAGTAGGAGGAATGGGATTAATTCCCATTCCTCCTCTCACACTACCACGCATGCCGTTCGCACGTGGCGGTTCCTTAATTTCGATACAACCCTCGTATATATCCTACTTTCGTCTTCTCCTGATTTACCTTGAGCAGCAAACGCTTCTCGATATACCCAATGATAGATTGCGCTACTCTTTGGGCTGCTCGTTTACTCTTGCATAATATCATGCAGTCGTCAGCATAGCGCACGAAGCGGTGTCCTCGTGAGGCTAACTCTGTATCCAATTCGTGAAGCATAATGTTGCTTAATATTGGACTTTAATTGCCGCCCTGAGGTACGCCCGATAGAGTCTTACTAAAGACTTCATCCTCCATAACCCCTGCATTAAGGTATTTGTGGATTAACGAAATTAAGCGATGGTCTTGGATAGTTCTTGACAAAATTTCTATGAGCTTACTGTGATTAACGGTATCAAAGTAGCGCTCTAAATCAACGGCAGTGGTATTTTCTGCTTTCTGCCTTGCATTAGGTAACATTCATTTACTTCTCGATTTGTTAAGGTTCGGACCTTCCCCATGCTTTCACATCGGTACTATGTCCTCGGCTGACTTCTCACAGCTAGCTTTACTCCATGCTTCTAAAAAAATATCCGCACGTCTGTGAGACCTCCCCAGATAAGAACGTAATCTTTCCGCCTTATATCCGCCAGATTTACTAAGTATGGTTCCGAATAGTTATTGTGCTTTATCTTGTTTTGCAGATTTACCCACACACTCAGCCTTATATCTGATTTCTGTTCGTCAGATCAGACTTTTGCCGCCAGCTTCCTTCAGATTCCATATCGCTATGGATACCTTTTCTCTTGGCTAGGCGATTCCCACTATTAGGGCTCGCTAGGGACTTACACCCATGAGATTACGCCCATGCTGGGCGTACCTCTAAAGAAGCCATCTCAAATTTGAGATGGCTTCTTTCCAAGTTCTGAATAGCCTTCGCCCATAGGAATCAAGAGGCTGAGCTAGAAAGCGAAGCTCCATAAAGGGCAAAACTATTATACCTCAGGCGGCAAACCCAAGGCAAAGTCGTTATTTCTTGTCTGAAATTTCAGAGCTAGAACCTTCGCTTACTATGCCTCTGCGCATTTCGGTGTCGGCATCAATATTTTTATATCTCATGTAGTCCATTACTCCCATGTTCCCCGATCTAAATGCTTCTGCTAGAGCTAGAGGTACTTCTGCCTCGGCTTCAATTACTTTAGCACGAGCTTCCTGAGCTTTGGCTATATTCTCCTGTTCCAAAGCTACAGCCATTGCTCTGCGTTCCTCGGCTCTTGCTTGTGCAATGCTCTTATCTGCCTCAGCTTGGTCGATTTGCAGTACAGCACCAATATTCTTACCTATGTCAATGTCAGCAATATCGATGGATAATATTTCAAAAGCCGTTCCTGCGTCAAGACCTTTGCTCAACACAACTTTTGAAATATTATCAGGGTTCTCCAACACCTCTTTATGAGATTCCGACGACCCTATTGACGAAACAATCCCTTCGCCAACGCGTGCTAGCACCGTATCTTCGCCAGCGCCTCCGACAAGCTGTTTGATACTTGCCCTCACTGTCACTCTTGCTTTTGCAATAAGCTGAATACCATCCTTAGCCACTGCCGTAACAGGAGGAGTGTTTATAACCTTAGGATTTACAGACATTTGTACAGCTTCAAATACATCCCTTCCTGCAAGATCGATGGCTGTAGCCATGTCAAAAGGGAGGTCGATATTTGCCTTTGAGGCAGAAACCAAAGCATGAACTACACTCGTTACGTTACCGCCAGCAAGGTAGTGGGCTTCCAATGAATTACGACTCAAGGGAACACCTGCTTTCTCTCCCTCAATCATCGTTCTAACAATCGTTCCAGGAGGAACTTTCCTAAGTCTCATAAATGCTAACTGCAAAAGACTAACACGGACTCCAGAGAATACGGCCGTAAACCATAATCCTACAGGAACATAGTACAGAATAATAAATAGCAATACTATCGACAACGCTATTACAATCCAAAATCGATCCATAATGTTCTATTTTTAATTATTAATATATTTTTATCTGTTCACTTCTTCCTTACTACCAGACAGTTGTTTTCAATGTCTACTACTGTCAATATCTCTCCTTCATCAACGAAGCCCATCGTACTTTTAGCCTCGTATTCGTCATCCTCTTTCGTAACTTTTCCCATAGGGTTAAGCCTGCTAAGAGCCACAACCTCATCGCCAATATTGATCTCTGAGATGTTCCCATTTATCACCTTACTATCAATTCTGGTGTCTAAACTAGCGACATTTTTCTCTCGGATGAATAATAACCAATATAATAGAAGAGGAATTCCTAGCAATATTAGCATCGATACAATAATTGCACCGCTCCATCCGAACTCGCCGTAGGTATAATATATGGTGTATGCTCCTAAGAGAAATGCGCCGATAGCTCCAATTGACACTCCAGGAAGCAACACGGCTTCGATTATTACAAGAATAATTATTGTAATAATCAGGGCAACTATTATTAATATTGACAACATCATATCGTTTTAACCTATTAGTTTTATTTTTTAATAGAGTCTGCCTATAAAGCCCAGCATCTGCGTTGCGCTCACTTTGCGAACTAGTCATTTAATAAATAGAGACGCCCAATTCACAAACTCCCAGTATACAGAACGGCAAACCTTGTCCTGGTATTTAACTTACTATTTCAGACCCCCTACATTATGTATAGGGCTAAATACTCTTGCATCTCCTTTTGTAACTTGGCGGCTTCTGTTGCTGCTCTTTCAGTATAATCTTCTCCTGACGATGCATAAATAACACCTCTTGAAGAGTTCACCAGTAGTCCGCAATCACTATTCATACCTGCTTCCGACACTTCTTTAAGACTTCCCCCCTGAGCACCAACGCCAGGCACCAACAAGAAGCTGTTGGGAACTATTGCTCTTATGTTTGTAAGCATTTCTGCTTTTGTAGCTCCTACCACATACATTAAATTGCTATCCTTGCCCCATTCTTTGGATTTTGTCAGTACCATTTCGTATAGTGTTTTACCACTTTCGATATCTTTTAAGTACTGAAAATCGGAAGCTCCATTATTGGATGTTAACGCAAGCAGTATTGTCCATTTATCTGAGAACTCAAGGAATGGAGTAATAGAGTCGGCTCCCATATACGGAGCAACCGTAACAGCATCAACACCATATGTCTCGAAAAAAGACTTGGCATACATTTTTGCAGTGTTGCCAATATCACCACGCTTTGCATCGGCAATCACAAAGATATCTGGATAGTTAGTTTTTATATACTTTACAGTTTCGGCAAAAACATCAAGCCCTGCACTACCCATACACTCGTAGAATGCAAGATTAGGTTTGTAAGCGACGGTATATCTTGACGTTGCGTCTACAATTCTTTTATTAAATTCCAAAGCTCCAGTTGTAGTTCTAGGCAGATGGTTGGGAATCTTCTCGATGTCGGTATCCAAACCAACGCATAGATAACTTTGCTTTAGTTTGATTTGTTTAATTATTTCTGCTCTGTCCATTATATATTACGTAAATATGCTCCACAAATGTACAGATAAATAATTTATAAAGCAACAATAAGTTTCTTGTGTGGACTTAGAAGGTCTACTTGCCAGAAGCACGTCTTTACCCCAGAATATGCACTGGAACGCCACACCTAGAACTTCAAAGCCCAATAAAATAAAGCGTTGTTTTGGATCTACTTGAATACGTAGTGGGAAAGCTAATGCATATTTAGGGATAATCTGGATTAAATTTGACAAAAAACATCTTGGATTTCAAATTCTTGTGGGTATATTTGCAAATATCTAAAAAACACTCGTCTCTGAACATGAAAACATTAATAACTTGTCTTACATTTTTACTCCTTTCGGGGTGTGCTGTTAACAAAGAGTACTACCCAAAGGTCGGTGGCATCAGGGTAAATCACAGAAAACACAAAGCTAAAGGTAACTATAACGACAGGATAAACACCCTAGTACTGCATTATACAGTTTCGGATTACCCCTCTTCAATAATAACACTCACCGAAAGAAATGTAAGCTCGCATTATTTAGTCGGCGACGACGACACAAAAAACAAGGTGTTACAACTTGTGGGGGAAGATAAACGGGCTTGGCATGCTGGCAAAAGCCACTGGAATGGTACAAGAGATTTAAATTCAACATCCATAGGCATAGAAATTGTTAACCCTGGATATAAAGATATAAATGAGGAGCGGACTTATTTTCCTTTTTCTGACGAGCAAATAAGAAAGGTGGGGCTTTTGAGCAAAAGTATAGTAGAACGCTATAATATCAAACCTCTAAATATTGTTGGACATCAAGACATTGCCCCAGACAGAAAATCCGACCCTGGACCTCTGTTCCCTTGGCTGACACTTTACACTGACTACAGTGTAGGAGCATGGCCCGACAAAAAAGACGTGGAGATGGGGCTTAGAGAATATCAACAACTGATTGACATGGGAACTAACGAGTCGGAAATTATAAAACTAATACAACAGGGACTCAAAAAAATAGGTTACGATTTAGACGATGACGGCATGCTAGGGAAGAATACCAAAGATGCTATAGTAGCTTTTCAGACACATTATAGACAATCCAAATACGATGGCAAAATAGATGCCGAAACCTTCGCTATAATAAGCGCTTTGATAAAAAAATACAGATAAACAACTTATTCTAAACAATCGACACGTCACATAAATACCTCATTACCAGATAAAAAAAATCATTCTAATAAATCATACAACAAGAGCATATATAACAATCTCAAGATAATAATTAAAATTTTACAACAATGAAAAAGATTTTATTTTTATTAGCAGCGCTAACTTCTTATAGTGGTCTTTTTGCCCAATCACGCCCAAACATAATACACATTGTTTTGGACGATGTTGGCTACGACGACATCAGCTGTTTCGGAAGCAAGGACATCAAGACTCCAAATATCGACAGGCTAGCAAAAGAAGGTGTTTCGCTGACCAATTTCTACGCTCCTCATGAAACCTGCTCTCCATCGAGGGCTGCATTTCTAACAGGACGACTCGCCCCAAGAATAGACCACGGCGAAGGTATTAGTGTGCTATTCCCCAACTCTACCGACGGAATGTCGCAATACGAAACGACAATCGCAGAGCTACTGCAAAAAGAAGGCTATATCACAGCCTTATACGGCAAATGGCACTTAGGACACATGCAACAATACTTACCACCAAATCACGGCTTTGACTACTTCACTGGCATCCCATACCCCAACGACCATACTCCCGAGAGAGTTTCGGGCACGGGCATACACTACCTCGGCGAGTGGCCTCCTCTACCGTTGATACAAGGGTTAGAGACTGTCAAAACCATGAACAACTGGGAAATTGGCGAGTTGCCATCATACTTTCAGCGCGAAGCATGTAGGTTTATAAATCATCAGGCAAAAACAGGCAGACCATTCTACTTGCAATATGCTAACATTGAGACACATACACCTTATTTCATTCCTCGTGGCTTTGAAGGTAGAAGTGATGCTGGAGCTTTTGGCGATGCCGTGGAATATACCGACCTCACAGTTAAAGCTATTATGGAGACAGTAAAGAAATGCAAAATAGAAAATAACACTCTGATAGTCATCACCTCCGACAATGGTCCTCTAATTGGGTATGACGAAGAGTTATACAGATCTTTTGGTCGATATGGATATGTCGATTCCACTCGCACTCATCTATTGCGAGGTGGCAAGTATCAGATGTGGTATGAAGGTGGTCCGCGAGTATTCTGCATAGCCAAATGGGCAGGGCATATACCAGCAGGTAGCAAATCGGATGCCATAGTTAATGGCGCAGATTTATTCACAACATTTGCCAAGGCTGCTGGAGCAGAAATACCCACAGACAGAATTATCGACGGCAAAGACATTATGCCTATAATGAAAGGCGAAAGCAAAGGTAACAGCGACGTGTACTATTATTTCAGAGGTCGCACAAACAAAATATTTGCCGTCAGAAAAGGCGAGTGGAAGCTAGTGTTTGCTCGCACTCCTCGTGGCAAAGAGCAACAATACGAGCTATACAACCTTAAAAAGGACGCATCGGAACAAAAAGACGTGAAAGACTCACACAAAGAAACTGTCGACGAACTGAAAGAGATGGCAAAAGTTGCACAAAACGCACTAGACAACGACGAAGCCTTTGGGTGGTAGATCGCTATTGTAAATGCGCAAATATTAAATTGATATTACTTGACACATTGATAAAATCATAGAAGAAGAAAGTAGTAAAAGCATCCTTCTCTTTCTTTAGAAAACACTTACATGGAAACAATGATTAGGCAAGAAAAAGAAATGGACCACAAGTCTGTATTCGAGCTTATTAGAAGAGCATTCGAATCAGAGAAAATGAGCGACCACAAAGAACAATTATTGGTGGAGCGATTAAGAAATTCTGAAACATTCATCCCTCAATTATCGATAGTGGCAGAAATTGACGATAAAATTGTCGGGCATATTTTACTTAGTAAAATCAAAATAATAAACGAGCGTGATGATTTTGACTCTCTCGCTTTAGCTCCACTTTCGGTTCTTCCAGAATACCAACGAAGGGGTATTGGAGGAATGCTAATTGAGCATGCTCATAAAACAGCACTAGCCCTAAGATACAAGTCTGTAATACTTGTCGGACACGAAGACTATTACCCTAGATTTGGCTATCAGCAAACAGACAAATACGATATATCCTTGCCCTTCGACGCTCCCAAAGAGAACTGCATGGCGATAGAATTAGTAAAAAACGGCTTAAGTGGAGTAAGTGGAATTGTGGGGTATCCAATAGAGTTTGGCATTTTCTGACAAAGACATAGCACCTCTAATGGCATCATATTATAGTCTGCCTATATAACAGCACACCCCCGATTCGACGAGTCGGGGGTGTGCTGTTATTAAACATCATCTTGAACCCAGAATATCCATCAGCTCACTCGCTACGGCGCTCCAATACATATTCTGGATTAAATCTTCACATTCTTCATCGAACCTGTTTCAACAAAGACACGGTGAAACTCATGAGCTTTTTGCAAGCACTGAGGGGTATGCCCTTTGCCTAGGCTGAGATATTTGCGCAGTGGCTCTTTATAATCAGGATGCACACATTTATCGATAATCTCATTTGCTCTTTGTATCGGCGACTTCGCTCTGAGATCAGCAACTCCTTGTTCAGTAATTATTATCTTCACCGAATGCTCGCTGTGGTCAAGGTGGGAAACCATTGGCACAATTGCCGAAATATCACCGCCTTTCGCAACAGATGGAGTTGTATAAATAGACATGAAACCGTTTCGGGTAAAGTCTCCCGAGCCACCGATGCCATTCATCATTTTCGTTCCCATCACATGGGTGGAGTTTACATTGCCGAATATATCAAGCTCCAATGCAGTGTTGATAGTAATAAGTCCTAGCCTACGTGCTATCTCGGGATGGTTAGATATCTCTTGCGGACGAAGCACAAGCCTTTCTTTAAAAAAAGCCAAATTTGAATATAACTCCTGTACCATCTCGCTACTTATTGTAAGCGAGCAACCCGATGCAAAAGAGCAATCGCCCGACTCCATCAGGCTTATTACAGAGTCCTGAATAACTTCGGTATACATAGAAAAGGGGGGAATATCTTTGTTGCTTCCCATGCAACCCAGCACGGCATTTGCAATATTACCCACACCCGACTGTATTGGCAGAAATTCGGCAGGAATAACTCCTCTTTTAATCTCTGAAGCTAGGAAATTTGCTACATTTTCGCCAATTTTCAAGGTCGTGTCGTCCACCGCAGCAAAACCGCCAACCTCGTTGGGTAAATTTGTCTCCACCACTGCCACAATCTTTGCAGGATCTACCTGGATATACTCTTTTCCTATTCTGTCGCTAGGTTTATACACTGGTATCTCTCGGCGATGTGGGGGGTCTGCGGGCTCGTATATGTCATGCATACCTGCAAGTTCTTTGGGGTGATAACTATTCAGCTCTACAATTATCTTGTCGGCAAGCCTACAGGCCGTCGGAGCAATACCGACACCTGAGGTAAGTATTATTTTGCCATCGCTTGTAAGGTCGCAAGCCTCGACGATTGCAGTGTCAATCTTGCCAAAGAAACCGTATCTCAAGTCCTGTGGGAGTTGCGACAAGTGATAATCTATGTATTGCGCTTCGTTTGCATTCAAACGCGCCCTCAAGTCTTTCGAGGATTGGTATGGAGTTCGTAGTTTTATGGCATTCTCCCGTGCCAATGCACCATCAAGGGCATCTCCAGTCGACGCTCCAGAGATAACATTGATTTTAAACTCCTTTCCGTTGTCGTGCTCTACTTTTGCTTTAGCAGCTATTGCCGTTGGCACAGCTTTGGGACATCCAGCAGCAGTAAAACCACTAAACGCCACACTGTCACCGTTGCTAATAAGCTGAGCTACTTCTTCTGCTTTTAAAATTTTATATGCCATTTTTATAAATCTTTAATTGCTATACATTCTACTTCTACTAGCACGCCTAGAGGTAGCTCCTTAACGGCAAATGTAGCCCTTGCCGGTAGCGACTCTCCAAAATATCTAGCATAGACCTCGTTAAATTTTGGGAAATCACCCATGCTTGATAACAAGCAAGTTGTCTTAACAACATTAGTGGCATCTAATCCGATACTATTAAGAATAGCATCAATGTTCTTAATGACCTGTTCTGTCTGAGCCTCAATACCCACTGCCGTAACCTTACCCACACTCGGCTCGATGGGAATTTGTCCTGAAATGTAAACTGTTCCGTTGGCCTCTATGGCTTGACTATATGGACCAATAGCCGCAGGTGCTTTGTCAGTGTTAATAATCTTTTTCATGTGTTTATAATTTTATTAGTAACTACTAACCAGAAACTTGTAATTAGTGCTTGTTTTCTGATTTTCTGTATTTATTTTCCTTGTTTTTATAACCATCCTTCCCTTCGGTGTGTCTAAATTTACTAAGCATGAAGGTTTCATCTGTTTATATTTTATTTTTTTAGTTGAATTTACAATATAATACGCTTATAACTTCAACCCGAAATATACATAGCGACAAGGCAATATCGATTCAATACTTTAGCTAACAGCTCTCATCGAAATTAGGATGAACAAAAATAGCAAATTTGATTGACATCTCCCGACAATTTCTAAAAAAAATATCCGCTTAGAATCTTCTTTTACTATATTTGTTGCAAACATCAATTATTATGAACAAAGAATTTAGTACCCTTAGAGAGGGCTACAAGGTACACCTTACTCTGGAAAGAGCATTTTCAGAAAATACAACAGAGGCATATCTACACGACATCGACATGTTCGCGGAGTTTGTATGTGCAGTCTACCCTAATGTCGACATAAAAAACATCAGCCTCGATATTATGAAAGCCTTTCTCAATACTTTAGGCGACGAGAATTTTGCGCTGTCATCACGAGCAAGGATAATATCAGGATTAAAATCTTTCTATGGATATTTGCACAGAGAAGGCATAATAAACGAAGATGCAAGCTTCTTATTAAAATCGCCAAAACAGAGCAGGCATCTGCCTGATATATTATCTGTTGATGACATAGAGAGAATTATTGCAGGCATAAACTACTCCGCCAACGAAGGCGTACGCAACAAAGCCATTATTGAAGTTCTGTACAGTTGCGGACTACGAGTCTCCGAGTTGACAAACCTAAGCCTAAATGATTGTTTTTTTGACGAGGGTTTTTTGAGGGTGGTGGGCAAAGGCAATAAGCAACGTTTTATTCCTATTGGCAAACGGGCAATAAAATCTATTGAGCAATACGAAACAGACTATCGGGCAAATGTTATGAATGTGGCAAAAGAATCGACAGACATACTATTCCTAAATCGCAGAGGACGAGGCCTAAGCAGAGTTATGATTTTTAATATCGTGAAAGACGCCACAGCAATGGCTGGAATAAGCAAAAATGTGAGTCCTCACACATTTCGCCATTCATTTGCCACTCATCTTGTCGAGGGTGGTGCTGACCTAAGAGTTGTACAAGAAATGCTTGGACACGCCTCCATACTTACCACCGAAATATATACACACCTAGATAGAAAGTTCCTAAAAGAGACCGTTGAGCAGTTTCATCCATACGGCTCGCTAAACGGGAAATAGGAGACAGTATTGGCAATATATGCTACTTCATAAACTCGCAACCTACACACTCCGAAGATGCATCTTTGGCATCGGACAGACCGCAATTAAGCCTAGCTTGTTGCTGCTCTTTGTCCCAGGTCTTGATACACACTACACCATTTTTTCTAAGATATTCATTATCGTGAACATGTCCACTAGGGAACTCTCCCCCCTTTTTCAGAAGAATAGTAATACCTAAGCCTACAAAGGCAAAAGCAACAACAATAATGGACGCCAAAAATACTGTTCCCATGACTTTTATTTTCTACAAAAATAGACATTTTCCAATTAAACTCGAAACACCATGCTAGTTAAACAGAACCATACGGGCAATAAATTATTTTTTACACTCAAGTATCGCTTTCCCAAATTCATTGTAATCAAACTTTGGGCTTTCGTTGAGGCCCAAACGAACAATCACCATATTTTCCGATGGCATGACCATTACAATTTGCCCGTGATGACCATTAAAAGAATGCATATCTGGAGGAAGGTCCGAAAACTTCCCTCCTTTATTAAGCCATACCTGCGCTCCGTAATTATCCTTGCTCCCCACGGCTGGCACTGTAAGATAATCAAACCAAGAATCTGAAATAAGTCGCTCCTCTCCTTGCCATTTGCCCCTCTTTAGATGCAAGAGTCCGAACCTCGCCCAGTCTACGGCGGTAGCATAGACATAAGACGAAGCAGCATAAGTCCCCACCTCATCTTGCTCAAATACTGGGTCGGTATTAGTCTTATCAAAAAGGAATTTATATGGAAAGTTATTGTATTCGTCTTGAGTATCGAAACCCTCTTTCAGAATACGACTCAAAACATTACTTGTCCCACTGCTATAGCACCAATAGCTATTAGGTTTATGCTTTAGTGATTTTGCCGCAGTAAAAGTAGCCATATCGCCAGAGTTATAGAGCATAGTAGTAATATCCGTAACAGCACCGTAATCTTCGTTCCATTCCAGTCCGCTGTTCATGTGTAACAAATCGGCAATTGTTATGCTCTCTCTATCGCTACCTTGCCACTCTTCTATTGGCGCTGGCGACAACACCTTAAGTCGTCCTTGGTCCTGCGCTATAGCCAATAAATCGGCGACAATAGTCTTAGACATCGACCAGCCCAGCATCCTCGTATCTTTATTCACCCTTGTCGTATCATAGCGCTGTGCCACCAAGATAGTATCGTAAAGCACTACAACTGCTCTTGTCCCTTGCCCATCTTCTCGAACATCAGTAAAAATTTCATCTAATGTTGACGACAACTTCTGCATGTCGAATACAGAATCTATTTTGGCGCATGTTCCTTTATCTACTGGCCATGTAGATGCTGTTATTGTTTCCCGATTACGATAAATTTGCACAGAAGGCAATACTTCCCCCCGAGACAACAATGTCGCTCCAAGCCCCTCGCGCCACTGTGCTGTTTGAGGCGAGAGAAAGCCTAAAAACTTAGAAGTGACTGTATTATTTCTCTCATCTTTGGAGTGTGTGGCATATTTGAAAAAGCCGTAACTCAAATCGCTCTTGATAATTTCGTCCCAATCCCTATTACTATTGAAATAATAAGAACATAGGTATTTAGACGAATACCCCGTAACTATCCTAAACTTAGGAAGTTGTGCCCAAACAACGATTAAAAGCGCCAAAATGACGACACTTGCTACTATCAAAAACTTTTTCATTGTACGACTTATTTATTCACCTACAAAAATAACAGAACATATCGTTATTAGCAATAGTTCCCTACTTCCGCAAGCTTTTTCACTTAACTATTGATAAATTGTTGAAAATAAGCCCTGCAAAAATTTGCAGGGCTCGAGATTTTTTACCTATTTAGGTGCATGTTTAAAAAACTCGATTCAAAAGTAACACCTTTTGGTGGAATAAGCCTAATTCACGGGCAAGTCTCTTCAAGCAAAGTGGCTCAATTTATTGACAGAGAGCTTGGTAGTCGCGGCGCGCATGCAGAGTATAAATATTCGGACATTATACTATCGCGGTTGTACACTTGTTTTTGTGGTGGAGATGCGACAGAAGGTGTGAATCATATCAGAAAAAATACGCTCAATCATCTACAGTCCATTGCTATTCCTTCGGCAGACACTATTCTCAGAGGAGATTGTGAATTATCAACTTCATGCGAATTGCAGAAAACTAGAAGCGGAACCGAGAATAAGATAAACATCAATGACAAGATGAACCGCTTCTTAGTTGCTTCGGCTGTGTTCTTCAATCAAATCTCAGTGCA
>JBKECH010000008.1:0-2326 GCA_047974415.1 Bacteroidales bacterium
GTATCTCTTATCTTATAATTTCCAGGATGATACCCCTTAGGGATTTCATCAGAAAGTTGCCATATTCCATCCACAACATAATTGTAAATTGCGGAGGTTGATTCTCCAATATACAGATTACTGGCAATTAAGTCATCCTCGTGTCCATCACCATCGCCATCTTTTCCTAAAAGCGTTAGAATCTTATTGCTGTTAGAAGATATGTTGAATGTTGTTGTCCACTCAAAATCTTCATTTGAGATGTTTACGGAATTAAGCGAAAGTTCTACGCCTCGATTTCTTATTTTTCCGATATTTGAACTCACTATAGAGAAGCCTGTTACTGTCGGAATTGCCGTATCATATAGCAAGTCTCTTGTTTCTGTTTGATATGCTTCAAATGAACCAAACAATCTTCCTCCAAGCAATGTAAAATCTAATCCAGCATTAAAACCAGTTGTTTTCTCCCATTTCAAATCGCTATTTCCCATTGAGTTAATTTGTTGACGTATTTCAGTTGAACCCCCATCACCAAATACATACCCAGGAGCAGTGGTAACTTTGGCTAAAGATTTATAACGTTCTGTCAAATTACCGCTAACGCCCCAACCTCCTCGAAGTTTCAGATGATCAATCCAAGGAACATTAAAAAAATGCTCTTCAGACAACACCCAAGCCAATGCTAAAGAGGGGAATATAGCTGTTTTATTATTTGAGGCAAAACCAGAGAATCCATCTCTACGAACTGTAACTGTTGCTAGGTATCGCTTCTCAAATTTATAATTTACTCGCGCCATTTGGTATAATAAAGCCTCTTTCCAAGCGTTAGAGTTAGCAAACTGATCTTTACCCAATTCCAAAGCATTATATCCCAAAGTGAGTCGCTCGAACTTTTTTGATTTTGCTTCTGTATAATCATATCTTCGTTCACTTGCTCCATATAATAAAGTTGCGACTATGCTATGCTTCACAAATTTATTTGTATAATTCAATATGTTATCAATTGTATAATCATAACCGCTATTGTGTTGCTTGTGCGCCTCACCAGTAAGACCTGCAGCATATTCGCTTGCATAAAAATCTTCATCTATACGATAGTTGTTTCCGAAGTTCAAGCGATAGGTTAGCCCTTTCAAGGGAAGAATAATATCAGCATAAATGTTTGCAAAGAAATAATTATGTCGTTCCCGATCTTGCACATCAGAACTAGCGAAAGGATTTATGTCCACCGTCTGAAAAGGATACACTACTAAGCTCCCATCGTCATTATATGGTTTAATTAATGGGTTTTGAATCATTAATTGCTGTAAGTCAGGTTCAGCTCCATCTTGATTAACAAATGATCCAAAAGCTTGAACGCCTAATTTAGCCCATTTTAGAGGTCTTGTATCTAAATTTACACGTATACTTTTTCTCTTAAAATCATCATTTAGAATATACCCTTTTTGGTTAACATCCTCGAAAGAAACTAAATAAGCTGCAGCTTCTGTTCCTCCTGAGATACTCAACCTATTTTCAAAAATTGACCCCATACGTGTTCCTTCTCCCCACCAATCATAGTCGTATGATGATATTCCATCGGCTTGTGTATTATCAAGCATGACTAAATCTAAATAATCCGACATTTTAAAATCAGGATTAGGGGTTGTGTAATCTGGTCCAATGTACGCTTTATCATACCACATCTTTTTTGTGTATTCAAAATACTCATCTCGATTCATTGGACGAATGTTTTTTGTTGGATTTGAAATCGAAT
Source organism: Bacteroidales bacterium (assembly GCA_047974415.1). GTDB lineage: Bacteria > Bacteroidota > Bacteroidia > Bacteroidales > Prolixibacteraceae > JBKEAJ01. The sequence continues at coordinate 1,736 of JBKECH010000008.1, forward strand.
ATGCCGATGAAAAAGATATCCTAGCTTTCCCCTCTTTTCCTTTTTTACTTGTAATTAATAGAACGCCATTTGCAGCTTGCGCTCCATATACAGCCGTAGCACTTGCATCCTTTAAAACATCAATAGATGCTATATCGTTTGGATTGATTGATGATAATGAATTGTTATAGATTATTCCATCCAGCACGATCAAAACACTTTTATTTCCTGATAAAGTGTTTGTTCCTCTGATAGAAATATTCGGAGTCGATCCTGCAATTGTTGATTGTCCAATGTTGAGTCCAGGAACTATTCCTTGCAATGATTGAACTATATTTGTATTGGGCGATTTTTCGAAATTTTTAATATTAGCGCTTGCAACCGACCCTGTCAAATCGGATTTCTTTACGGTGCCATACCCTATCACCACCACATCATCGGCCACCACCATTTCGCTTGCTAGGGCAAAAGTTACTTTTGTTTGACCTGTATAGCTTATTTCTTGTGATTTATAGCCAATGAAAGAGGCTACAATCACCTCGCCCTTTTCCACCTGCAATTGGAAGTTTCCGTTAGAGTCGGCCACTACCCCTTTGGTAGTTCCCTTAATGA
>JBKECH010000152.1:0-2472 GCA_047974415.1 Bacteroidales bacterium
AGCAGAATGCACACTTATGGAATACAGCTCTAAATCGGTAGCGGTATTTGGCAACACACGCCCGATTAGGGAGAAACTAAAGAAAATGGGCGGTGCTTTTAATAGCCGTCTGAAGTATCAAGGAGTACGTGCAGCAGGGTGGATATTTTCAAAGGCGTATGAGCAAGAACTAGCCGTATTCTTTGGACTAGATTAATAACTATAACAGGGCGGAGCAATCCGCCTACAAAACCCCACAATCATGGAAAATTATAAAGAATTATCAGCATACGAGAAATTACAGATGCTACAAAATATGAACTTTAGCAGGGTAGAACGCCATAATGTAGCGGTATATTTAAATGCTTTGAGGAAGAACGATAGAAGCACAATTGAGGAATATGAAAGTTTTGGCAATACTCCATCACGACTTCTTGACAACAAAAGGAGATATGACAGACAGGCGTTATTTGGCTTTACCGATAAGAAGTTTAATGAGTACGGATGGTTGGAAAGCCCTCAATTCTTAGATTGCGAGGAAATCGAATTCCCGCACCGAGACGGATGGGCGGTACATAACCATATTAACATTGGCAGAGGGCTTAATGGTAAGTGGTCATACGGCGTAAGCTATGCGTATTCTAGCGGTGGTGCAGGTTATGGACTAGGTATATGGGGAGACATCTTTGACAGTAAAAAGGAGTGCCTAATATCCGCATTAACCGAAATGATAGAGGGGCTTGTAAAGAACAGTAGCAAGACTGATAAATATGCTTTAGTGGTTTTGAAGCAAGTAAACGCCAAGCTCAAGGAAGTTAAACACGGCAAAGTAGTGCAAATGACATTATTCTAAAACCATGATAACAGAAGTAACGATCACCTACAAAAAGACACGGCATTCCCTAAAGAGGGATGTATGCGAGTATAGCCAAATAAATTTTAAAAACGAACGTTGGAGCGTATCTATTGATGATTATGGGAGTAGCCGTGTACATATACGTATCACTAAGACAATAAAACGCAGAAGATACAAAAGCCTACAATTTTTCTATGATTGCTATTGTAACGTATTGTCCAATGATATGTGCTTATATTACGTAAATGACCCTATCACAAACAAAAAGATACAAAGTCGCACAAAGTGGTTCATTATTGAGCCAATTATAAAGGAGATATACATACAGCTCAAAGACTAAATTTTACAAATAATCAAAAACCAAAATAAAGATGAAAACAAATAGAAACAGTGCTTGTACATCATGCGCAGAGAGACAGGAGGTTTATACTAAATTCCACCCGACACATTTACCCCAACAAACCTTTTTTCAATACGATTACAGGGACACATATGGCGAATTATTCTCTACGGTTGGGGGGACATTGGAGATATGCAGAGAACGCCGAGATAAATGGCTTCAACAACGGAAAAAGAAATTCAAACTATTTATAGGGATGAGGAAATTAGGCGAATTCGACACAATACTCGATGCAAAGCAATACGCCCAAAAGAGCTCACTTTGTGGAGCTTTCAATCTAGTAGGCGAAGGTTACAGGGATAGTTGGTTCGGATTTTAAGTTGTGGGCGGTTTATCCGCCCATGCTTTATAACTCCCAAAAGCGGAGTTCTTTCTTTGACCGAGCAAGAAAGAACCAAAGAAACTCGCATAGCCGATTTTAGATAAAATATTGCTATATCTCAAAAGTATTATTGACCGAACTTATTTAATTAGCTAACTTATCGCATTCATTTTGCCCAAAGCTCCCTTATGGTTTATTGAAAAAATTATCTTTGTAAATAAAAACAATAAAAAACAGTCAGATGAACACACAAAAAATTAAGTATCTTATAATAGCAATATGCAGTTTAGTGCTATTTAGTTGTAACGATGATGATGACTCCGGCTCGATTACAAAAACTCAACATGACTTGAGATTTGAAGTTTCAGCAGTCGGAGAACTTGAAAAGTTTAATATTTCATACGGGATTACCGTTATAAGCACAAATGATGTAACTATCCCGGACTTAAACGCTGAATTAGTTAGTGATGTTTTAAACACAACCTCATTTAGTGTTGATTATCACCCTATAAATTCACTAGAAACAATAAAGCCTAGTGCAAAGGCAGAATCACTAGCAATTTCCGCTTATGTTGATATTAAAGACGGTATTGAAACAGGTACAATAAGCGTAACCATTAAAGGATATACCGATGATGATTTAATAACCACAGAAACCAAAGAATGGGATGTTAACTCAACCAATAACTTTACTCTTGGTCTATATCCCAATGGAATCTAAAAGAATCGAGTAGGAGGAATGGGATTAATTCCCATGCCGTCCTCTCACACCACCACGCATGCCGTTCGGCACGTGGCGGTTCCTTAATTTCGGCATAGTAGGCACTTAGACTAGGATAACCTGCTAACCGTAGATTTTCGTTTGTGATGGCTTGTGTGAGTACAGGACTTTTGGAGGTGCGCCAATAGCTCTTG
>JBKECH010000160.1:0-8519 GCA_047974415.1 Bacteroidales bacterium
CGCACATCGATAAAGAATACTTCGAGTTCGTTGAGCAGGATGAAAAGGAATGTATTTACACTGCCATTGTTTATGCTAAAGCCCTCAAACGAAACATTCGTTTAGTGCATGTAACATACAAAAAAGACAATGGAAATGATATTCAAAAACTATATTTCTGCACAGATACAGCGGAAGAAGCCCATAGCATATTAGAAAGCTACAGAAGTAGATTTCAGATCGAATTCTTATATCACGACGGAAAACAGCACACGGGCTTAAATGACTGTCAGGCTCGAAGTGAGAACAAGCTACATTTCCACTTTAATGCTTCCCTTACTGCAATTAATGTTGCTAAGGTTCAACACTGGTTGAAACGCCCTAAGAAAGAAAGAAAGAGGTGCATTCTCTATGGCTGATATTAAAACCATAAACCACAACAAGTTGCTGTTAGATAGATTTATTGACTTGTTCGGTCTAAATCCATACGCTGCAAAAAATAGAAAGTTAATTGATCAACTCATATTTTACGGAACTATGACTGCTTAATTTTGTAACGAAGTATTGTCTCTATGATTGCGCCGATTTTTCCTTGCGTAGATATGACAATAAATGCATTTTGTTCTTGTGTAATCTCGTTTATTCTTTCGCCATTTTCAGATTCCAAATAGACCTCCACAAAAGAATCTTCCTCCACACCCTCATCTCTTGCATACTCTCCACCTTCGCTCAAATCGGTGAACTTCCAAGGTTTCTCCTGTAAGAAGCCTCTGTTCTTAGTTATAGCTGGCGAAAGACGTAAATTCATTGTCATCGGAGAGCCACCTGAATTAAAAGCCTCTTGGTAATTAACCACACAACAATCCCAAAACTCGATGCGGATGGGCGATTGATCTTGTGTCCGTTTGGGGTATATCTCAAAACATCCATCAAAGAGCCATCCTTCAGCTAACCATTCAACAAAGAAATCATCTTCCGTAGCATCTTTCGACTCAAAACACACATTAAATAGTCCTCCAATCTGATCAATAATCGGATAATAGCTAGGACGCAAAGATGGTCGCTCCTGCTGGTCAAAGCTCTTTTCAACGTCTAGTTTTGGTGGCTTAAAGTAGTCGTAACTGAGGTTGAATAATTTCCTTTCAACGCCGTGTACTATCATTTTTATTTCCATAATTATCTTCTTTATTGCTTGGTTAGTTGGTCATCACGATTATATCATACACATAATCTCCTGGCGATCGTTTCTGCATTCTTGTTTTCAAACTTCGTAATGTGCCATAACGGTTCAATTCATTCTTGTTTGACCTTAGCTCTACTCGAATGACTTTAACCAAACCCTGCTTGGGCATTGGACTTTCCTTTCCTTCTAGTCTCACCGTTATTGTATCGACTGCGTCTCTTAATTCTGCTTTGCAGAAATTCTCTACATCAACTGCTGACACGATACGATCCTTCGAGCTAAGTAAGTAGCGGTCTATTGCTATTAAATCCTGAAAACGAGTGTACGCTTTCGCACCATCTATAGGCGTAATATTATGGGCTACTATACGTTCTAAGTTGTTAATTTTGTCTGGCTGAAAGTTTAACTTGACTGGCATCAGATTTATCGATTCGCCATAAGTTACCCAATAATCAGCACTCGCATTACGGATATCCTCGTGTGCATTGATATAGACCTTGGATAGGGTTGATGCCACTTTTCTTGCATTACGTTTGGCTTTGCTCTCATTAAAAGCTTCATCGCCCTTTATTAAGAATAAAGTTTCTTCTACTAAATCTCGATTTATTCCTTTGAAAGCTACGCGTTCTTCATCAATTCTATCTAGAAGCTGTTCCACGTATTCAACGACTGACAATGATCCTATCCGAACTCGATTGATATTGTCGACCATAAATGTTCCGATATCATTAATGTTTTCTCTTTCCTGATAGGGTTGTTTCTCGGCATCTATCACCGTATTGATAGCGAGTAATTCTTCTCCGATAGCAGAATCTAACACATTCCCATTCGAAAATGAATTCTTGCTAATGGAAGTCTTCATCAAACGTCGATTGGTAACTGGGAATACATTAAACAGCAACTGCATTTCCTGTAGCATTTGCAGGTTGATGTAGGGAAAAAACTCTAGTTTCATCCATATCTTGGGTGATAACAATTCCTTTTGTTCTACCGAAAAACTATCGAACAAGTCAATAGGCAATAGTTCTTGTTCTATCGCTGACAACAAAACATCTTCGCCAATGTGAAGATAAGAGTCGCTCACTTGATCTACTATCGCTTGATCTGATACTAATTTGGACTTCCGTAAAACAGGGAGACCTTTTACTAGTTTCACTTCCTTTCCCCCAATGCTACATCGAGTATAGGGCAACAAATCATATGCATCATCAATCTCTGACCGACTGGGGAAATTAAAGTGTAATGTCAAATTCCGAAGATTCTCAACTTCGGGATTTATGGTCATTCCAATCCATATCGAATTGCCAATAATGGGTGGGGTTATGGCTTCACTTAGCAGCGTCTTCTGTGTTCCATTACTAATCTTATAAAGGCTTCGATATAGAAATAGATAGTCTATCTGAATATCGAACAAGTTAAAATCACATGACGGATGAAAAACGATTATTTTCGTGCTTGAATTAATAAAATCCTCAGGTATTTTATCTAAATTAAATTGATGCTCCTGCTTCAAAGTCATCATCGGCACATCGGGTTTAGCATGAAGCAAAGTGTGAGCAGGACGAACAGACACAAACTTCTCCGGAGTTAGCTTATGGGCTATACGTTCTAGTAAGCTTTGGTCGATATGCTCTAGTTTGTCTTGAACAAGGTACAACTCATTGGTAAGCGTTTCGATCATCACCTTTATGAGGATGTCTAAACGCTCGATATTCTGTGTACCCCAAATTTCACTGGTGTAGCTCAAGATGGTATTTCGTATGGCTTCTCTGCTTTTCATGTTGCTGTTCTCTCTTTGTATAGCCCTCTAAGGCAATAAATTTCCTCCTACACAATAATAACTCTCTCCATTAGAATCAAACTGCTCCGATTTATCAATTTCACTTTTCATCTCTTTGTAGTAATTCACCAAAAATTCCAAGTCTTCATCCGAAAGCTTACGCTTCCTTTTAAGTTGCTTGATGGTGATGCTATCTAGTAACTCTGTTGATGTTGGTACACCGCTAACTCTATATTGTGCATCTGCTAAACTCATCCTTTTGATGTCTCTTCGTTTTTCCTTACAGGGTTTGCAATATCTTATGGGTTCCATAAAGCTCTTTTTAAGGTGACGTCTCACTTTCTTCGTCTTGATGTATTTGATTGTATCGGTCGTTGCAGTAGGAGTTTCTTCTGCTTCATTGGACTCTGAAGTGTTAGCCGTTGCCTCGCCATCCAGTAACGCAAACAGGTCCTCGTCTTCGCAATCACATGGCTTGGTCTTCCGCTTTTGCTTGTCTTCTCCTTCCGACTGATTGATCGACTCTACTTCTAACTTTGATAGGTTCTCAATAAAATCTTTAAGCTCCTTCTGCTCATCGGCAGAGGCTAGCAGTTGGTAATTGTTAACTCCTGCTTCTTGCTCATCCATTACAATAATATCCGTGGGTAAAAACCATCCTGGAGTCTGCTCTACAAACTTCTTGAAGCTGGACTTATCCGACACTTGAACGCCTTCATGGTTTACTTGATTAGCAAACAGACTATCTAGTTTTGTGCGGTTATTTCCTGCTATTCGAAACGCTTTGAGCATATATTGCATCACACTGATATTGTCTTCTTGTATTTGATGAACAATAGTATCTACTCCTTGCGTAAGAATCTCCATCGGGAGATATTCCGATTTTGCGGGAAAGAATAAAGCTCCTTGGGTGATGCTGTTCTCCGGATAGTCGAGTAGATAAGTGTTCTTATGGTTTGCTCCACTTACATAATAATTATCTCTTCGGATTTGCTGTGGAGACACCAAAATATCACGTTTCGTTTTTAGCATACCACTAGCATAACTATTGATCATATCTTCCACATCCAACACAAAGTTGTTATACTCGTTGCCATCGCCTGCGTATATCTGAAAACCAAGTAATCTACAGTTGTTGTCAATCAACTGCTGTTTCAGTCTGCTACTCGGAGCAATGCCTTGTTCTCTTTGGTCGCCGATTAGGACAATTAGATTGGTACCTTCTACATCTTCTAGGCTTTTTACCGCTGATTGCAACCCAGACCACGATTGGCTTGCTTGTCGCATTGCTCTAAGCTTATCTTTTTGGTTGGCTTTTTCTGACAAGAAAGCCAACAATTGCGAATAGTCAGCGGTAAACGGTGTTGTCAAAGGACTGCTTAATGACTTTGAATCGTCAAAGCTCATAACACATCTAAACTGATACTTGTAATTACCCGATTCTTCGAAAAGAGGCTGTAGGTTTTGTAGTGCATTGACCAACTGTGGAAAGTGAGTAATGGTTTGTTCTTCTCGTCCAAAAACAAAGGTAATATTGATGTTGCGCAACTCTTTAGCTAGCTTGCGATACTCCTTGTAAGTTATCTGATTGCCATCTACATTGAAAATATAATTATCGCTATAATCAAAGGCTGGCTGTGCAAGAGCACTTTTAAAGGCGACTAAGGTATCTTTTGTTGAGTAGCTAAATACAGGGCTATACTTTAAACTTGTATTTTGCTCCGAAAGTAATAGCTGCCCATCTTCCATATCTTCGCTAAGCTTTACTTTTTCTGCGCCTGCAACAAACTCATTGCTTGCATCTCTTACAAAGTTTTCCCGATCAATATGCAAGCCTGTACCTATATCTTGCAACATGGAACTATTAATCCAGCCTAAAACTTGGTCAGCAATGGCATCTGGATTGATGTTGGGTGTTTTTGAAATGAGGCTCATTTGCCCATCCGCCGATTCCTTGAGCTTATAGACCAGACTAAACATAGCCACTTTGTTTGCTACCTCTTCGTATTTATGGTCTTTGTAGAGCTTAACAGAATCCACATCAAAATACTGTTCAAATACATGAATGAAAGACGAATCTTGCAAGGCAATCATCATCTTTACAGCCTTACCACTTCTCAGGTCAGTGGTAGATTGTCGCTCTAGTAACAAATCCGTTTCAGGAATCCAGCCGTAATATTCGGCTGCCTTATAGTCTAGCTTGCCATTATTGATGATTTCGGGCGCATACTTTATCAATTCAAGATAACCCTTCTTTTTGCCTATCACATAAAAAGCTTGAAGGTAGTCCACATCTTCTGCCTTTACCTTGCCCCCTGCATTGTTGAAACTCTTTCCTCCAGTCTTGTCATAATACACCACCCATGGACCTTTATTCACATCGCTCTTAGGTGCTTTCAATCCCTCCACACAATAGTTCATCGAATGGTATCGTGGTACTCGCTTGGTGCGCGTGAGAAGATTGACTTGGGAACAGGAGGTTGTGAGCAAGACTAGGGCTAGTAAGATAAGTATTTGTTTTATCATTGGAGTGATAGAGTTTGTTCATTTTAATTGAAGAAATAATTAATCCTAGGAGTTTAGTTTCTATCTAATTCTTCGTTTATTATTTGATCCACAATTGAATCAGGGAGAGGTGTTGCTTTAAATCCTTCATTTTCCATTTGTCTTATCTTATCTAATCCAGATAAAGAATCTGATTCACAATCAATCTTCATAAGTTTATACTCGGCTAAATTTGCCCAGCCATCAGTAGGTGATTCTTGGATGCAATCTGGCACCGGATAAGCTGTTTGCAATTTACTATTCCTAGGATTATTCGGATTATACTTCACTAAAAATCTACGATCAATCCAGATAGTTTCCCTGTCCGATATTGGAGTTGCAGAACTCCCTTTGTACATCTTCTCGTCTACAATAAATGAGTAACTTACATAATCTCCCGCTCTTGTAGCTCGATTAATATCGGTAACAGAACCGATGGAATACCTATGGCTATATTGTAACCTACTATTTTTCATACTTATATACATTGCAAATATTGGTAGTCCAACAATAAACAATGTAACAAAGAAACGATCAATCTTTCGCCCTCTCTTTGTTCTGTAGTAATTTTCAAATGATATCATCTACTTTCCTTTTTCTGTCTTAAGATCTCCATTTGTTTTTAATTCTAGAAAGGTAGTTAGAATTTCTTCTGCTAGTTTTTTATATTCCTCTCCTTTTAAAGGAGAAGGTGCCAAGTTACCTGCAAGTCCAAAAGCAAAGTATGTGCCTGCATCTATTGAGAAATCTTTCAATGATTTATTATAACCAGCAATATAAATACTATCACTTGCAATATCCATAGCTCCTCCACCTATCGCTCGAGCTCCAATGCTTGTAGTGTTTGGAGCTATAAATCCAGACAAGCCTGCATCCCACCAATCAATTTTGCCATTTATAGCAAATTGAGCAGAAGCATCCATAGCTACTTTACCGATAAATCCTTTTGTTGAAACTATTCCTGCTGTTTCTAACGAGGAGAATCCAGAAGCAATTGCAGGAGAAGCTACTCCCAAAAAGCCTAATCCAGTAATAACTACAGTTCCTGTCATTAATTTTTTACCATTATCCCAGCTAACCCTACCTCCATAATTATTTTCCATTTCCTCTTTATGAAAACCTTGCTCATTTGTATATCTGTAGGCATAAGTAACTTTTTCGTATTTCCCAGGATAAGAGCGTCCTTCACCAGCATGGGCAAGTCCATTATATTTAAAATCTAGATATGCAGCCTTTGCTCCTCCTTTAATTGCTCCAAATAAAGAGGTCGCAGCAAATGTTATACTATCTAGGCACACTTCTCCAATTTTAGAGAGAAGTATTGAATCTTTTTCAACGTTTTTTTTCTCCTCCTCCTGAATCAAAAACGCATGATATCCCACAACAGTCGAAGTTTGCCCCTCTTTACAAAAAATACCTCCTTGATTATTAGATACCACTAATTCATCTCTTTGTGGCATTACATAAAAGTATTGCCCATCCATAGAGTTTATGAATCCTTCATATGCATATCCTCTTTTTACTTCCTGTAAGAACTCGATTAAAGTTATAACAGAGTCCTTTAGGCTATATTCACTCATAACTGCCATTCATTATCTAGTTCAATCTCATTAATATCGACCAATCTCGGGCTTATTGTTAAGCTTATCTCTGTTCCAGACCGAACGCTTGTTCGTGCAGATAAGCTCACACACTGTGCATCCTCAAAATTAATCTTATATGCTGTTTGCCCTTCTCCTAATCTTCCCGATCTAAAAACTATTGCTCCTGTTTTCTTATTGTCTACCTTATTTGACCATGTGAATAAAAACTCATCTATCGTTCGCAACATGCTTAGACTGAACTTACCGCCTTGTGTCTCTGCCTGTGGTTGCCCTTTATAATCTACAGGTTGAGAAAATCCAATACTAAAATATTCTAACTCGTAGCTTTTTCCTTCTGTTTCTAAATAGGCTGTCATGTTAGCATCAACTTGCCCAACCAAATTCATTAATTCTAATGTATCTGCAAATTTCATATTCGTATGTATTATTCTGTCCAACTATTGGTAAACTCTCCTTTGCCATCAAGGCTTAACTTCTCAGCCTGTATAACTAAGTCTGTAGATGTATAAGAATCTCCTAATCGCTCATAGGTTAAATTCATACTCACACATGCCGCATTCTCAAACATCAACCTTGTTTTTGATGCGCTGGGGTCGTCTTCTATCTCGATCATTCCCGATTTATGGTTAGAAGTGTAATACTTCATTGCCCACGATAGAATTTCTTCGTTGGGTAATCCTGGAAGTTTTACGTGTATGGTTCCTCCGTACACTTCTGTGGTTGCTTCGCCTTTGGCATCGGTGCCTTGTTGGAATGAGAACTCGCAGTTACTCAGTTCATAACTTCTTCCGTTGGTTAGTATCAACCTTGTTTTGTAGCTTATCATATGTTTGATTTTTAAATTTATTACTATCTATTCTTCATATTTCTCGTCAATATTCTCTTGCAGAAAGACCATATTCAGATGATTTTATACTTTCATCGTTTAATAATTGTATTAATTGGACACAATCTGCACTTTCTGCATTTACAAAAACACCAATTCATGCTCAATTTATGAAATCTGCATTCGTAGAAACACGAGATTCTCTTGGATCTGATGAATCTGCATTTACAGAAACACAAGATCCACCAAAATCTCAGCTATTTTCTTTTGCCCATTAATCTTATTTAGACTATTCGTCCGTCTGCATCACGAGCAATTTAGTTACACATTGCTGATCTTCTGAGATATCTATTAATACATTATTTATTTCAACCTTATTTCTTCCTATAATCTTTAAACCTTGGCAATAGGAATAAAAATCATTCTTTTTATCGTTATTCACCACAACTAAAGTCTTGGAATCACCACAGAGATAAGTGTCTAAAATGTAGTTGTAGTTCTTATTGAAAGACTTCTGATCTACGATGTTCTGTAGTTTCTCGCGGATATCATTCCCTATGATGGAATAGATGTCCGTTGTATCTCCCTCGCTGTAGCTTGGGA
>JBKECH010000046.1:0-5443 GCA_047974415.1 Bacteroidales bacterium
ATTAGCATCTTATGGGTAGTTGTTTTCTATTAAAAAAGAGGGGTCGATAATAATTTGAATATCTTGATCTGTATTTTTATATAGGAAATCTACTATGTAGTCCATACCCCACATCATTTCAGTTCCAAGCAAATTAATAACATTGCTGAGTGTATGTGCAGCATTAGAGCTTAATTTGGAATTGTCTCTTAACATGCGGAGTTTAGAAAGTCTGTCATACGGACCATTCTTCGTTGCGAGTGCTTGCTTTGATTCTTCTAGCGCATAGTCTTCTTCCACTAAGGGAGCCAACTCCTGTTGGCAAGAATGAATAAACAAGCCACCGAATAGCAGCAAAACCAACCCACTTATCGTAGCAGTGTGTTTGTTTTTTTGTTTGTGTAAGTACTCATGATTTTAAGATATTATGCCAAAAGAAAAACTTAGCTGATCCTATTGTTTTTCTTCTCGCTAGTTGTAAAATAAATAGCTCAGCTTACCTTACATCTCCTTTCTTTTTTGCTGTGCTTTTTGGTTTGTTTGATTAAAAAAAGATAATTTGTCCAATATACAACAATGAATTCGAAAAAACAAATTTTTAGGTAGGAAATTGAAGTCATAGCTGAAAGAAATCGCTGATGTGTGCGTAATTAGAAAGAATCTGACCTATCACCTCACAAGGTGGCACTCGTTTGCAACCACAGTTTGTTTATCCCAAAATGTCCCCATTGAAACGGTATCAAAAATGCTTGGCATGCCAATATCAGAACTACGCAGATATATGCTCGCATTACCAACAGCAAAATAAGTAATGATATGAAAGATTTGGCGAGTAGAATCAAAGGGATTGAGGATGCTTTTGCTGGTTAGGAATAGGGAAATAAAAAACTTATTCGAGTTTATAAGTTTAGGGTTGAATTCAAGTGCGAAGTGCGGAGTTAGGGGTTGAATCGTTTAGGGTTGAATTGACCTCGCACTCTACACTCCGCCAGGGTAGAGTGTATTTGTGTATTGTGCGTATCCCTCGTGGATGTCCGATTATAGGGCTGCGCAGTAGGTGATATGACGCAGATTTTGAGCAATAATAGGGATCTATGTCGAATGTAGAGGATACTAACAGCTTATCGGAAATGTGAGAAAAGCATTCGCCCAAGATTTGTATATACTCTATTTATCTGCTAATAAGGGGGGGGTATTTCAAATGGTGGAAAAAAAGATTTTTAGAGAAAGGTGATGGTAGTCTAATGTTTTCAGGGGTTTGAGGTGAATTTTAGACGTGGGGGCTAATGAAACAAATGATGTATATTTTATAATTAGCGTATAATTTTGATTGAATTTTATAGGAGTCTGATTAAGTCACATGCTTTGGTACTATTGGGAAGAGCAAAGCAGAGTAGTTAAAGGTGGTGATTATATGTGGCGTTTAGTTTTCTTGGTCAGTTTGCGGATTACCTTACAAGTTAGATTACAATGCTGAAATGTTAAATTTTGTATTGAGGGTTGGTTAAGATAGGAATGTTTTGTAAGTTTGCGATTATGCGAGACACTCAACTACTTTCGGAACGAAATAAATGTATTGTGGAGACATTTTATGAACTCTACGATGTGAAACGTATGCGTATAGATGATGCGCTGAAAGAGTTATCAGAAAAGCGGTTTTATCTCAAGGTTGATTATATCTACAAGCTGATATTCTACACTCCCAAAAACAAAGAATACTACGAGCAACTGGTGGATCAGGCTAAGTGAAATACAATGATGTTCCTCTGTCCACTGGTTTCGGTTCTTCTGCTCGTTCGATGGTAATGTTGTTGACCGCATTCTCATCAAAGGTTTTTTTGGCACTCTCGTCATTTATGATGCACTCGAATGATATGCGTTAGACGTTCCTGCACCTCCGCAGAACCCACAAAGCTTTTTTCATCAGTCAAGCCACTACCTCCCCGTATTCGCTTGCTTATTTCGGCGTTGCAGATGTCGTTGATGAGTGATTTAAACGATTGGTAGGTGTTGGGCTTGCATATTACAACACTGCACCTATTACCTTACAATCCGCAATATGTTAATTCATTTTGAGGGGCTTGCAAGTGCCAAATATGATGTTCAACTTTGCGGTATGAGAGACCACAAATTAAAGATAAAACGGAATCAACGTATCGTTGAGATGTTTCACGAAATGTACGACAAAAAGCGTATGCGATTGGACGATGTATTGGAGCAGTTATCCGAAGAATACTTCTTCTTAACCACCGACTATATCTACGCCATTGTGTTCTACAACGAAGATGGCAAGGCGTATTATAATCAGTTATTGGAAGAAAAGACAACATAGCACTTTCCATATTCACATGTTTATATATACCTTTGTAGCCATCGAATTTTAGATGATGGAGAATCAGTCGAAAATCCTAAAAAAGAGTAGGCTAAAATAACAAAATACAAGCTATCAAAGCTGGCGAAAAGGCGGTATGGAAACAAAAGCTCAACCCTCAAAGGTTGAGCTTTTGTTCATTTCTACTCCCCACGTTCCACATTCACATCGTTTACCATCACGTCAACATAGTCGCAGGCGGTGCTGGCATCGTTCACCATACAGCCGAAGCATAGGCGGTGGAAGTTGCCCGTGCCGTAGCTCTTTTTGTGCTTGAGCTTGGTGCGGTGCATTGATGCATAGTAATTGCCATCGGTGGCGTGGAAGGTCTTGTGGAGACGATCCAATAGCTCCATAAACGATAAGGCACTTGTCTCGTAAGCTGCGGTGTAGTCCTTTTGCGATGGGGCGAAAAGGAGAAAATCTACCTTAAAATCGCTCGTCTGCGCACGGTCGCCCATGTCGTAATACTCTAGCGACTTTAGGTCGATAAATACCGCTGGGCTTGGAAATGCAGGCTCACTGCCGTCCTTGGGCAGTTGGTTCTGCCACGTGTCTACCCATTTGATTTCGGGAATCTCTGTCCCAATCTTCTTTGCTAACTCTTCGTAGAGTCCCGATAATAGTGTCATGTTTTAAAAATTAAAAATTAAAAATTATAAATGACTCTGCTAAATAGGCTGTTCGTTTATCCCTTATCATTTATCATTTCCACCTGGTTATTTCTGCAAAGTTGAGCAATCTAAATCATAGCCACAAAAGAGGGTTTGAGGTAAGGAATAATATTACTCTCGGTGTTGGCATATTTTCCTGAAAAACAATTATTTTTCGATGTAAAAGAGCTGATTTTTTTATCTGTTTCGAAAGGGTAATCTTTGCATCGGAGAACGGGGAGTCAATGGTAAATTATAGGCGATAAATTATGAAGCCCCCTATCTCCCGAAGTGGGAACCGAACCTGTTGAGGAGAAGCAAATACAAAATGTATTTCGCTCAAAATAGTTCGGGGGAAGCAAATACAAAATGTATTTCGCTCAAAATAGTTCGGGGGAAGAAAATACAAGATGTATTTCACTCAAAAAAGTTACGGGGAATGAAATACAAGATGTATCTCGTTCAAAACAGTTCAAGGCAAAGAAATATAGAAAAATATCAACACTTCCTCTCTAACTCCTCCCCCTTGGGGAGGTTGGGAGGGGCTAAATTTTAAGAAGATGAAGATTCAGAACCTAAAAGTAAATGCCCGCGTGGCAGAAGTAGGCGGTGTGGCAACCGCAATTATCAACATATATTCAGAGGTTGAAGAGGAATTTGTGGATGATGTGGTGCTAACAGATTTAATGGCAGACCTTGGAGCATCGAATGATGCACTAACAACAGCTATTGAGAAGGACAAGGCGATATCGAAGCGAGAAGAGTTTGACGAAGCTAGAGATCAAGCCTACCGAGCGTTCTATGCTATAGTGAAAGCGGCAGTCTACTATCCCGAAAAAACACAAGCCGAATCAGCGCAAATAGTACTAAATGTATTTCAAAAGTATGGCGATATCACAGGCAAAAGCTACGAAGAACAAACCGCACTTACGAGATCGCTCTTGAAAGAGTTGAGTTCGGCAGATGTGGCTTATAATAGCTTTTCGGTGCCTGGGTTTTCTACATTAAAAAGCAATTTGCAATCTGCTCAAATGAAATATGAAAAGACCTATACTGACTACCTTGAAGCAATTGAGAAAAGTAAAGAGCAAGATTCGGCAAGTATCGTAAAACCTATCGTACTAGATGCTATCAACAACAAGCTATTGGTGTATTTGCGTTCGGCAGCGGTGTTTAGCCCTGATACGCACAGGGTGTTTGCTGGACAAGTAGCGACTGCGGTGGACAAGGCGAATCAGAATGTGCGGGCAAGAAGAACAGTGATTAGTGAGTTTGCAACTGGAAGAGGTTAGGGCATTGCAGATGGCTTTGCCTGCTGCTGAAGACTTAGAGGCGGAAACGCAAGCAAGAATAGCGACTGATAAGGAGTTAAAGAAGCAAATTGAAATAGTGAACGGCACTGGAGGTTATATACGTATTGGGTATGATGCTAGTATAAACACTAGCCACCGTACTAATTGTCAAATTGCAATTGGAACTAGAGCAACGACAGGCAGTCCATTCGACATAGCCATTGGAGAATCAGCAGAAGCTAGTGGTGCACATAATATCGCAATTGGGTACAACTCAAAGGCGGTGAGAGGTGAGTCAATAGCCATCGGCTATGAAAGTACTGCAAGTGCGAATCGAACTGTAGCAATTGGAAAAAACTGTTTTGCGGGTACTAGGGATCAATTTAAACTAGGTACTTCCTTTTATGATATTGTGCTTCCTAGCGGCGAAGCAGTAACTTCTGATGCACGTCAGAAGGTCGACATCGCAGACATTAAGTTCGGGCTTGATTATATCAATAAACTTAAGCCCAAAAGCTATAGACTAAACCCCAAGGACAGATACTACAAAACTGATGAGAATGGGAGTATTGTCTGTGATGAGAGCGGAGAACCTCTTGTGGATGAGGAGGCGATGCGCAAGGGTTTGAAAGCAGGTAAGCGCACACATTTCGGCTTGTTGGCACAAGAAGTGGAGCAGATGAATAAACAGCTCGGGCTCGATGCCTCATTTGTGAAGCAGCTAAGTTACAACGAAAAGAAAGCTGGACGAAAGATGAAACAGGCTGTTAATGAAGAGTATGCGCTGAGCTACACCGAGCTTATCCCTGTTCTTATTAAAGCTGTTCAGGAGCTGAGTGAGCGTGTGAGGGATTTGGAGGGGAGAAAATAAAGAAAATAAACATTATGAAGAAGTGCATACATAAGCCCCAAGGGCATTTGCAAGGAAAAAGGCGAAAAGCTAAAAGCGGAAGAAGAAAACCCTAAACCCTAACAAGGGGGTGCAACCCCTTGCTAAGCAATTAAAACATTACACCTTAAATAATTAAACAAAATGAACACCAAAGAATTAAATGAAGTAGAACAAGTAGCCTTTGGCAACTACCTGCTAAGCCCCGAGCGCAAAAACACGCTACACTGTGTAGACAATGAAGGCAACTTGCTGAATG
>JBKECH010000052.1:0-35091 GCA_047974415.1 Bacteroidales bacterium
ATAAGCAGTCGACAATCGTAGTGTCTCAAATCCCCGTTTCCCTATGGTATGACATTATCGGGGAGGGTACAATTGCCGATGCGATACTCGACCGATTGGTTAACTCCTCTCATCGAATAGACCTCAAAGGAGATTCTATGAGAAAAGGAGTTTTAAAACATGAAATCTAACTTTTTTGTCGTATAATTGCAGTCTCTTTTAGTGGCACGGTTTGCTCCGAAAACAGTGGCATGGTCTGACCGAAATAGCCAACCCCGTTCAACCGAAAGTCTTCTTCTATTATCTTGGTTTCGCCTGTTGGTAAATGTATCATAAAATTATTACTTGTTTATTCCAGCCCGCCAACACTTTTGATGCTTGAGGATAAAACTCCTCGTTTTTAAAGCCGTTTTTTGATTGTTTCATACTAAAGTGATGCTTTGCATGAGTGAAAATGCTCTCGAAATGCTTTTTGCTAATTCTGATTTTGAGTTGTTTAGGTGGATAACAACACATTTGATGCATGACTCATTTGAGGCGTTACCCTTTTATACGATTACCAAGTTCAACAATATTAGTTTTCCACTCCTCAAATGAATCTGACTCTTCCCATAATTCATAAAGCTCATTATTATTCTTATCTTGAATACGCTCAATGCACTTGATACACTTCTTTAAAATTGGAGAATCAAGTTGATCTTTGGATAGAGTCAATTCTAAATCTTCAAAACGATCATCGTCTTCATCTTTCAGTATAAAAAGTACTAGTTCTATTGCTGCTAATGCTTCTGACGCTACGTCTGAATCTAGATAATCGTCTTCAAAAACTGCATCAAGTGTTTCTGCTAAAAATTCGACACTCTGATTCTCTTCAAAATCAAAAAGCCAGTCACCAGCTGTATCATTTTCTAAAATTCCTGTTCCCCATGCTCCCATACTTTATTCCTCCTCTTCTTTTAATCGTTGAATTAACTTTGGACTGTTTGAAGGTAATATTTCTTTCAACTCTTCTGTTGTGTAATCCCTCATATACTTTACATCATCTCTAATCTCTGCTTCTGATAAAATATCCTCATCTAGATAATCATCTTTAAAATAGCCATCCCATGGAAATAATCCAAAGTATGGTTCTAAAAAAATAGATGGATCCGTTGATGATTTGTTATAATTGCCTAGATTACTTACATTTCTCTTATATCCCTGATCAATTGCAATTGTTCTCAAACCTAACAATTGCCAATCATAATCATCTGGATCTCCATTTGCTGTAGCTATAGAAAAAGGCTTGTTCAATGAAAGCTGTTCTAACTTGCATTCAAGTTCACTTAAAGAATCAAATTTGTAATTAAAAAATGCAAATGTATCTACAGATAGTTTCTTACCTAGAGGATGATGATTTATCAATTGAGCAATAGTATAACTACCATCACTCAGAGGAACTGCATAAACTTGTCCTTCTTCTAAAATTTGGTTCTTTGCCATAATTATTTTTTACAAGGTGATATTTTATTTTTCGTTTTATCCAAATCTCCACCCATATCTTTATATTTCTTATCATTCATTGCATGTATCTTATTTTCTAGCGGACCTCCGTCTTTTGCAATTCCCCCCTTTTTTCTGATATTATTTTCTTCTGCAAAAGCTAATTTATCTTTATCGACAATACCTTCTTCTAATTCCGAAAATTTATAGTTTGCCTTTGGATTTCCTGTTTGTTGGCGAAGTTTTCTGTTATGAGCCGCCCGTCGTCTCTTATAGGCCTCGGGACTTTTAGATTTACCTACATATTCTGCACCTGTTGTTGGATCTGTTCTTAGATAAACATACCTGTTAGTCCCCACGGATCTATCCAGTAATTACTATCTCCCACATAAGCATAAAGATTAGGCATACCCCCTGCTAACCCAATCGGATCCTGACTTATATAAGCACCCTCTGCTGGATTATAATACCTAAAGCGGTTATACGCCAGCCCTGTCTCCTCATCAAAGTACTGACCTTGATATAAGAACGGAACAAAGTTATCTGTTTTTTTGCAAAGGATTACCCCTTGTGTCTAGATTTCTTTCCCAAACCTTTCGTCCCTCCTCATCCGTAGCCATTATCGGCGTGCCTAGATGGTCAGTGATGATGGAATAGCTCCGTCCGCCTTGTAGCTTGGTTTAGGGGATGAATGTTCCCTCTTTTGCAATCGAGTAGGAGGAATGGGATTAATTCCCATTCCGTCCTCTCACACCACCACGCATGCCATTCGGCACGTGGCGGTTCCTTAATTTCGATACAACTTAGCATAGTAGGCACTTAGACTAGGATAACCTGCTAACCGTAGATTTTCGTTTGTGATGGCTCGTATGAGTATGGGACTTTTGGAGGTGCGCCAATAGCTCTTGCGAGTATTTGCCCAT
Source organism: Bacteroidales bacterium (assembly GCA_047974415.1). Taxonomy (GTDB): domain Bacteria; phylum Bacteroidota; class Bacteroidia; order Bacteroidales; family Prolixibacteraceae; genus JBKEAJ01. The sequence continues at coordinate 2,385 of JBKECH010000052.1, forward strand.
TCCCAAGATTTACCCCCACACTCAGCCTTATATCTGATTTCTGTTCGTCAAGTCAGACTTTTGCCGCCAACTTCCTTCAGATTCCATATCGCTATGGACACCCTTGCTCTTGGCTAGGCTATTCCCACTATTAGGGCTCGCTAGGGACTTACACCCATGAGAATACGCCCATGCTGGGCGTACCAAAAAGAGCAAGCTCTTTACGGAGCCTGCTCTTACAGTCATTGAGTAAACTTAATCTTGCCTACTCGTCAATCATCATGAAATCTCCATTTCTAGTAAATTCCAATTCCATTTTGTTACTGATTTTCACTTTCTGCCGTCTATCGTCCATTTCCCACTGTATTATTTGCATGTCGGGATAATTAGTTTTAACATATTCTGTGATTTTTGGAGAGATTGCACTATTGGGAACACTTCCATTTCTAGTGTCTATTTCGATTATCTCCTTTTTGCGGTTGAACTCAAGAAATAGTCCTTCTTTTAGGGTGACATCGAAAGTTACTTCAAAATCATCCACTTCTTTAACTACCTGGATAATGGGGTTGTTTGGGAAGTGCAACTGAGCAAAGGTTTTAATTTCTTCTGGAATGTTGGCATCTGTCAACACTACTTTTCGATCGCAACTTGCAAATGTTGTTATCATCATTGCTAACAATACTACTGAGGCTAATAACTTCTTCATGACATTTAATTTTAATTGTTATTTTAGTACAAAGGAAACAATCAAATATGTAGAAATTTTGGAGAAATTGGTTAAGTGATGTAGTTATCACTATTTGCAATAGTGTTCAGCTATTATTTTCAACTCTTCAAGTCTTAAGTTCCACATAAAAGTAAGAAACTGTTGATAGCTCCTTGACTGTTCATTAGGGCTCAATTGGTCTATATATTTATTTAATTCGTATTCTTTTCTGGCCTCGTATATTTTTGTAAAACATTTTCCTAACCACGGATAAAAATAATCTGGCGAGATTTCTTTCTGAATAGCAAGCATCGAATTGTAAATGGCTATGCCATACTCTTCCATCTTGTATAGGTTTGGAACTATTGCATAGAAGGAGACACTCTCTAATTCTTTCAGCTTGTCTGGCTGAGGCATCAAGTCTTGTTTTTCTGCTAATTCGGGGAATAACTTTTGCAAATAACTCACTCGCTCCTCGCTTTCGGGATGGCTTGCTAGAGAGTCTTCACTAAAGCGTTTTTCGTATTTAGAATAATCGTATGCGGAGAAATCTTCAGCCTTTAGCCATTCGTCGTTAAAGCCTTGCTCGGGCAGGTCGAACAGCTTTTTATATATAAGAGTATCAAGTCCTTTAGGTTTAATTGTATCGTAGACCGTATATAGTTGCAAAGCGCTGATATAGTCATAATCTTGATAGTCTGTGTTTTTATACAAGATGTATCCCATTGAGTCTGCTTGGAGCTCATTCAACCGATCCTTTTTACTATTATCGTATATCTTCTGCTTGAAGAGTTCAAGTGCGGTGGACTTTCTACTGTACTTCTGATTTTTGACTGATTTAAGCGTTTCTTTCGATTTCTTCGACTGCTTTTCTTCTATTGCCTTTATTTGAGAATTAAGAGAGTGTTCTAGAATCTTGTGTGACAACTCATGAGCCATCACTCCTGCTATTTGAGCTTCGTTGTTGAGATAATAGAATACGCCTAGATTCAAGATTATGTGACCGTCTGATAAACAAGACGCGTTTAATGTTGGCTCTCGGGAAATCAGGATTTTGTAATCTGTGCCTATTGAGGGATTTGCATCGGCGAGTTTCAACAGTACAGATTCAGCGTATTCTGTAAATCTTTTATCAAAGATGAATATACTATCTTCCATTCCATCTATGAAACCTTCGCTAAAACTCTCATACCCCTCAATCAACTCCTTGGCGAGTTTTCTTTCATGACTTTCCTTTAAATAAGTTTGATAGCTTTCAGACTTTACCTTATACTCTTCTATCAGTCTTTTTAGCGGGGCTGCTTCTACGGTGTCCAAAAGGGGATAGCTTTGGGCTTTAATCTCAGAATAAAGCCCAAATACAACCATTATTAATACTACTCTTTGTATAAACTGCATATCTATCTATAGATTTAATCTTTCGAGCCTTATCTCACTTGTTTTCTCCTCTTCATTATGCTCTTGGATAAGGATGTACCCTTCTTTTGCAGGCATCACGGAACGTTCAAAGTCGTCTGAACTCATAGGGATTTCCTCATAACTATATTCCCCATTTATTATCTTGTTGATGCCTAGTATCCATTCTTTCTTTTTAGTTTCTTCATTTTTAGTGTAGTCTTCAAAGAAAAATACAACGTCTTTCTCATCGTTTAGAAACTGAGAGAACAAATAGTCACTTGTATAGTAATAGCTACGAGTCTTGCGTTTTTCTATTACATGCAATTTTTTGTATTTAAAATCCTTATCAAATTGTACTAGCACCATATCGCTAGTGTTTGCATTGCCACCAACCCCCATAATTTTCGCACCGACTTTAAACTTTTCGAATAATACGGCACAAGAACCATCTGCGAATGTGAAAAGATTTTTTATATCTAGATGATATCCACCTTTTAAACGCCCATAACGGTCAATTTTTATGTCCTCCCCCATGTCTTCCCATTTAAAATATTGCCTATCTACCTCCTCTCCCTGGGTATTAATTATAGACCTATAGAATCCGTAGCTACTGCTCAAAGAGGTGCTACGCTCACTATTGTTTTTACTATAAGCTCCGTAGACATAAAAATTTTGATTGGGCTTATTTATAGTGTAAATTAGCACATTATACTCGGACTCCCCATCTTGCATAAGATATTCAAAACTATCGTCTTCCGAATTCAAGCAAAATGCTTTTATTTTCTTATAATATTTCTTTTTTCTAGTATCTCCATTAACTTCTACCCCCACAGCAAAATTATCCTTCAATAGGCGAAGAGAGAAATATGCTCGTCTATATGGATTATAGAATACCTTGTTGTTAAAATCATTATACTCATGCTTCCACAGAAGTTCTTTTTTATCGTTGAACATCATAACGGACGTATCACCACTCATTACAAAATATCCAAAGAAGTTCTGATAACTCCGACCATAGATTCGCCCATATTGTCTATCCTTTAATTTGCCATAACTGTCATGGATTTCATCAAAAGATGTTGGTATGGGAAGTAGTTTTTCACCATCAAAGAAAAACTCTTCTTCTATCTTTTTATCTTTTAATGACACAATTTGCACGCTATTGAACATCTCTGAATGCACTAAACCTCTCTTTCCTATAAACGTAGAGGAAAGAGACAATCTATCTCCCATAAACTCTACGTCAATAAATTTCCTACCTATTTTATCGTGAAGTTTATCGATGTACTCTATATTGAATGTCGGATTAAGATTCTTATCTAGTAAAATGTATTCGTATTTAGCACTAGATTTATCAATATCATCCAATTTATAGATGTAGAAATAGCCAAACAGAGCAGCATCATTATCGAATACAGTACTTCGAAAAAATAGTTCTCCTTTTGATAATTTAGCTAAATCTTGAACCTGACATAATCCAACTATGGGAATTAATAATAAAAATATTATGCTCTTTATTTGTTTCATCTGTTTAAAATTATGCAATAAGCTGTAAGCTCTAGGCTTTATGCTTTTGCTGGTTTATTAATCGTCCTCCTGTGTGTAGTTAGGCTTACAGCCTATAGCCTACTGCATGAAGGTTTCATCTGTTTATTTTAATAATCTTTTGTGTGTTAGTATACAGCGGTAACTATCCAGCCAAAACCAATACTGATTTTCAACGCATTACACGACATCAATAATAGCAACATAGCGAAAACGAATATTTTTTCGATAAATTCAATCACTTTTTTTACAACACCCTGAATATCAAGACTAAAAAATTTAGTGATTCGCTGAACAATTACATACAGTGACAATAAAACTAGAATAAGTACTGAATAGAGACTCCTATACGCATAAAGCCATTGTCAACAATGGTATAACGTGCTTCAGGCATTATATAAATCTATCAGACAATCTATAATTTAATCCAAGACCAGCATTAATTGCAAGATTACTGTCAGATACCGTTTCGAGAGGAGTTTTAACTTCAGATGAAGCAAAACAAATGCCAGTTAATACATAAGCATTTAATTTTGAATGATTGTCAAAAAGGACCCAATGCCAATCAAAGTCAAATAGGTTATACCTTGTGCTCTTTTTCTCAAAAGCATAAGTATAAGCTGCTGCAAGCTCACTTCGAGGTGTAGTAGAGTAAATAACATTTGCGTTAAGTCCCATGTCGGCAATTTCGGTTAAGTAAGAGAGACCTCCCCCTACCCTTATTTGCCCATAATCAAAAACTTGAGCGCTCGCTACGTGCACCGTAACCGCGACTAAAAATAATAGTACTAATCGTTTCATTCTGCATTAATTTAATATTAATAGCACAAATATAAATGATTAGCACTTAAAAAACAAATATTGCTATAACATCTGTTTCACTTGCTCGTAAACATTTTGTCCTGTAAACCCAAATTCTTCGTCTAATTTTGTGTAGGGAGCAGAATATCCAAAACTGTCTAGCCCCCAAACTCTTCCGTTTTCACCAACCAAGCTTTCAAGGTTTACAGGAAGCCCTGCTGTCAGCCCGAACCTTTTGATTCCTTTGGGCAATATACTTTCCTGATATTCTTTTGATTGAATCCTAAATAGTCCTTCTGACGGAACAGATACGACACGAGCTTTTACTCCGTCTTCGGCAAGCAGTTTTGCTCCTTCAATTAGAGTAGACACTTCCGAACCGCTCGCTAGAAGAACCACATCTGGATGTTTGCAGTCAGCTACGACATAAGCGCCTTTTGTAGCTTGCAGAGCATCGTTATATCTGTTATCGGAGCTTGGCAAATCGGCAATATTTTGTCTTGATAGAATCAAGCCACTTGGTGTAGATTTATTTTCCAACGCGAGTTTCCAAGCTACTGATGCTTCTTGAGCATCAGCAGGCCGCAATACCAGCATTGAGTTTTCGCCTTTGTGGTTTTTAAGTTTTTCCATTAGCCTTATTTGTGCTTCTTGTTCTACGGGTTGGTGGGTTGGCCCGTCTTCACCCACTCGGAATGCATCGTGCGACCACAAGTACCTCACTGGCAACCCCATTAGCGCCGACATTCTTATTGCAGGTTTCATATAATCGGAGAATACGAAGAATGTTCCGCATACGGGAACTATTCCACCGTGGAGTGCTATTCCGTTCATTATGCATGCCATAGTAAGTTCGCAAACACCTGCCTGCAAGAATGCTCCGCTGAAATCACCCTTGGTAAAAGCTGTGGTCTTAGACAAGAAGCCATCGGTTTTATCGGAATTTGATAAGTCAGCAGACGACACAATCATGTTCTCGACTTTTTCAGCAAATACAGACAGTACCTTTGCCGATGCCGCTCTTGTTGCAGTATTTGCTTTTTGCTCTATCGCACTAAAATCAATATCAGGTAGTTTGCCTGACAAGAAACTGTCTAGCTTGTTGGCTAAATTCTTATTTTGATCTCTCCATGCTTTCTCTACTTCGTCTCTTTGTGCAATAATTTCTTTCAGTTCCTCTGCCCTTGCGCTGTATGCTTCTTGCACATCCTTGAAAATATGGAACGGATTGGAGGCATCTCCACCCAGATTTTCTATTGTCTTATTTATATCTGCTCCAGCAGCACTAAGTGGCTGTCCGTGCGTGCTCGTCTTACGTTCAAAACTGTTGCCATTGGCGTCAACAGCACCTTTACCCATTATAGTTTTCCCAATAATGAGAGTAGGTTTATGTTCTTCCTTATTCGCTTTTCTTAGTGCTTCTCTAATCTCGTCGGCATTGTTGCCATCAATGGTGTATACTTCCCAGCCCCATGCTTTGTATTTAGCTTCGGTGTCTTCGCTTGTAACTGCCTCGGTCTCTGTAGACAGTTGTATATCATTAGAATCGAAGAACATCACAAGGTTTGATAGCCCCAAAAAGCCAGCTATTCTGCCTGCTCCTTGCGATATTTCTTCCTGAATACCACCATCGGAGATGAAAGTATATGTTTTATGAGACATCCATTCTCCAAAGCGACTTACAAGGAAGCGTTCAGCAATGGCAGCACCAACTGCCATTACATGCCCTTGTCCCAGAGGTCCAGACGTATTTTCAACACCTCGCGCCATGTCTACTTCTGGATGCCCGGGTGTACAGCTCCCCCATTGACGGAAGTTTTTCAGGTCATCCATGCTGTATTTGCTACATAGTGACAAAGCTCCATACAACATTGGCGACATATGTCCTGGGTCTAGGAAAAACCTATCTCTGAAAGGCCATGCAGAATTTTCTGGGTTATAATTCAAGAACTCTCCGAAGAGTATATTTATAAAATCTGCACCACCCATTGCTCCTCCAGGATGTCCAGATTTAGCTTTCTCTACCATTGATGCCGCAAGTATTCTAATGTTGTTGGCGGCCTTATTTGCGATTATAGTATCCATATTTCACTTTTTAGTGCTGGCTATAAACTACCAGCTTTATAAATTTATTAGTCTTAACGGTTCCTAATTTGGATGCCCAAAGTTAATAAATAATATCTATTTGATACATCCTTGGTGTCTCCCAGAATCTGCACCAAAGCACCTGTCGCGTAGCTAAATCCCTTCAAAACAAAGACTTTAGTTAACTTTCGCCTTTGTCACTAATCTCTGTTTTATTGAGCCTACTCTCTTCGCCACAGCGATTCTGTGCGTGTCTTGAGTACCATAGAGCATGTCAATGTGCATGGATTAGAAACACCGCTGGTCGTTTGTGTATATCTGGCTCGTGCTGTTGCCATTCGGCTATACTTTTGGTTTCAATTTTTTGGTCGCTTGTAGTTAAGTCACTTGCCACGCACAGCAACGTGCTTGCCTTGCAAGTTTTGACAAGGTCGTCAAATAGAGATAGGTTTCGGTATGGTGTTTCTATGAATATCTGGGTATGTTGAGACTGTCTTGATATGTTTTCGAGCTTTTTAATTGCATTTATTCTTGCAGGATTTTTAACTGGCAAATATCCACAAAATGAGAAGCCTTGTCCGTTCATGCCAGAGCCCATAAGTGCAAGCAGGATAGAAGACGGCCCGACAAGAGGGACCACTTCTTTCTTATTTTTATGTGCCAATGCAACTAAGTCGCTACCTGGATCTGCTACTGCTGGGCATCCTGCTTCGGATATTATTCCGACATTGAGATCCTTGGTTTTATTCCATATCTCGTCAAGTTCTTTTCTGTCAGTGTGCTCATTGAGTTCAAACAAGGATAGACTATCTATGTCAATACTTTTGTCTATGCTTTTTAGGAATCGCCGCGCAGTACGCATATCCTCCACAACAAAAGTCTTGAGCGTTTTTATTAAATCGGCAGTTTGAGGAGCTAACACTGATAGACTGTCATCTGTACCTAGCCCCGATGGTATAAGATATAGTTTTGTATTGTTCATTAAAGTATTTTCTGCATAAGTAGTTCGTCTTTCCAGCCTTGTTTAGAGCATGCCCACTCTTTCTTCACTCCACATACTTCATATCCATTTTTTTCAAAAAGCACTATGCTAGGTTTGTTTTCGACAAGCACATTAGCATATAGTTGGTGAAGGTTTAGATGTTTTATGACGTACGTTTCAATCCCTTTCAACGCACTTGATGCCAGACCCTTCCGCCTCTTGTCTTCTGCATAAAGGAGTATCCCAACTCCCGCACGTAAGTTTTTCGGACAAAAGTCAAACAAGTCTATTGCTCCAACGGCATTTTGATCATTGTCGACTATCATAAACCGAAGTTGCTTAGTCTCGTATATATCTCTTGAGCCAGACTTAACATATTCCCACAAATCGTATTTTGAGAGCAGAGTGTTGCTGTTGCTGATGTGCCACAAGCCTTCATCGTTCTCCCATTCATACAGGCACTCGACGTCTTCTGGCTCAGGTGCTCGCAGCCTGATGTTGGAGTGTTTCGCCATGCTCATGATGGGCTTACTATAATTCAAAGTTTCTTCCTAGGTACACTTTTCTTACCTGCTCGTCGCTAGCAAGATCATGGGCTGTACCTGCTTTTAGCACTTGTCCTTCGAAGAGCAGATATGCTCTGTCAGTAATTGACAAGGTTGCCTTCACGCTATGGTCAGTTATCAGTATTCCGATATTTTTTTCTTTCAGATTGGATACAATCTCTTGTATATCCTCGACAGCAATAGGGTCGACACCAGCAAAAGGTTCGTCGAGAAGTATAAATTTTGGCTCTATTGCCAAAGCCCTAGCAATTTCGGTGCGTCGTCGTTCTCCTCCCGACAACTGTATTCCAAGACTTTTACGTATGTGTGTTAGCGAAAATTCTTGTAACAATGTTTCCAATTTATGACGTTGATACTCTTTGGTGAAAGATGTCATCTCTAAGACCGCCATTATATTGTCTTCTACACTCATGCGTCTAAACACGGATGCCTCTTGCGCCAAGTATCCTACTCCTATTTGCGCACGTTTATACACTGGGAGTTTAGTGATGTTGTGATCATCCATGTATATGTTGCCCGATAGAGGGGCTACTAATCCAACAACCATATAAAAGGAGGTCGTTTTACCAGCTCCATTTGGACCTAACAATCCAACAATCTCTCCTTGGCTTACATCGAACGATACGTCTTTTACTACCATTCGCTTGCCATATTGTTTATATATATTTTCTGCTCTAAGCTTACTCATTTTCTTCCAATTCAAGTTGTTGTTTCATCACTCCTTTAGAAATAAAAATACTTACTTCATAAAGTATCAATAATGGGATGCATACTAATAGCTGGCTCCATAGGTCTGGAGGAGTTATAATTGCCGATACTACTAGCAGTAACACAACAGCATTTCTTCTGTATTTCCGTAAGAATTTGGGTGTTACCAGACCTACTTTTGTAAGAAAGAATACAAACACTGGTAATAAAAAGGATACTCCCCCTGCAACACACAAGGTTGTCATAGTAGAAATGTAAGATTTTATGTCTATTGTATTTTTTACCATCTCCTCGCTCAGGGTGTAGCTCACCAAGAAATCAATGGACAGCGGAAGAATTATAAAATAAGCAAAAAGCACACCCATGAAGAACAATATAGACGTAAAGAATACAGCACTAGAAGCATGTCGAAGTTCGTTGTCATGCAATGCTGGCTTAAGAAATTTCCAAACTTCGTAGATAATATAAGGCAGAGAAATAACGAAACCTGCTATTAAGGATACAGTTACGTGAGTCATGAATTGTCCTGACATAGCCAAGCTGTTGAATTTAACCTGTTCGGCATTTATACGTAGGTATTCATTTCCTGTAACCTCGGCTAGATATGCAAACAACCTATTTGTAATAAAGCCTGGAGAAGATGGGGCAAATATCACCTTGGTAAATAATACATCTCTCAACATAAAAGCTACAATCGCACCTATGATGACAGCGATAGCGGAACGCACAATATGCCATCTTAGAACTTCTACATGCTCTAAAAATGTCATGTCTCCTTCGCTTTCCCCCTTCTTACCTTCTGTGTTATTGCGGCTTTGTAATTTTTTCCAGAACATTATTCAAAAATTCGTTTCAACAAAGATAATTTATTTTGTCGAGCTCTGGATAATCAAAGAGATAATATATGATACTATTTAGCCAAAAATAGGATTTGTGTTTATTTCGTCAGATTCTATCTGACCATCTTTCAGCCTAATTATGCGGTGGGAGTGTTGAGCAATATCTTCTTCATGAGTTACCATTACGATGGTATTGCCACTCTTATGTATTTCCGAGAAGAGACGCATAATCTCTTCTGAAATACGAGAGTCAAGGTTCCCCGTAGGTTCGTCGGCAAGTAAAATGGCAGGGGTGTTTATTAATGCACGAGCTACTGCGACACGTTGTCGCTGTCCTCCCGAAAGTTCGTTGGGTTTATGGTCCATCCTATCTACGAGTCCCACATTCTTCAACATCTCTTTCGCTCGCTCAATACGCTCATGCTTTGGCACGTTTGCATAAATAAGAGGTAACATTACATTAGCAAGAGAGGTACTACGAGGAAGAAGATTAAAGGTCTGAAACACAAAGCCAATCTCGCTATTTCGTATTCTAGCCAACTCCTCATCATTCATCTCGTCAACTCTTTTATTATTAAGGATATAGGTGCCTGAGCTAGGAGTATCTAGCCCTCCTATAATATTCATCATCGTAGATTTGCCTGAGCCCGATGATCCCATTATTGACACGTATTCGCCCTTGTTAATACTGAGGGATACGGAATTGAGAGCCTGCACTGTTTGCGTTCCAATATAATAGGTCTTGACTATATCTTGCAATTCTATAATTTTCATGTGTTTAAAATTCTGCATAAAGCTGTAAGCCTTAGACTTTATGCTTTTGCTGGTTTGTTAATCATCCTCCTGTGTGTAGCTAGGCTTACAGCCTATAGCCTACTGCATGAAGGTTTCATCTGTTTATATTTTATTTTTTAGTTGTTAGATGTATCTCGTCAATACGATCATACTCGTGTGTGTCCAAATGTACTTGCCATGTTCAGTTTTTTTTGTAAAAACGTGCAACAATATGCTACTACAATGTTTTCCTTATATTCACTCTTCTATGCATTAGCTGATTAATTAATGTCTGTCCATAATATCAGGAGTCTGAACTATAAAGTTAAATATCAAGGCTTGCCTTTCTGTATACTGGGAGTTTGTGAATTGGGAGTTTACTTGTGTAAATGACTAATTCGCAAAGTGAGCATAACGTAGATATTGGAATTTATAGACGGATTCTAATTAGTTCTGATTAAAGGGTATTTTGGCGTGATCTTCTGGCTCATACAGTAAAATTACATCTCCTTGCTGTAGTCCTTGTACTATATGGATGTCCGTGTCGTTTGAGGTGCCAGCAAGCACCTTCTGTTTTTTTATACTTCCTCCGTCTTTCAAATAAACAAAATTAACTCCTTCTTCAAAGAATAGCCCTCCGATGGGGACTGTTGTTGCCAAGTTCTGCGAATATAAAATAAATTCATTTTGGGTAGTCATGTACGGCTTTATATCAGTGGAATGTGCTGTTTGTTTTACGGAAATACCTACTTTGAATACCTTGGTAGAAGAACCTGTTAATTGTTGACCTACGTTTGCTATCGAGCTAATGCTCCCCTTTATTTTTCTATTCTCCAGAGCACTTATAGTTATGTTCACACTGTCTCCCACGCTAATTTGCGACACATAAACCTCCTCAAGATACACTTCTGATATCAAATTACTTACATCAGGAAGGGTTGCTATTCTGGGGTCCCACATGTATATATCATCTCCGACCTTAACTTTACTGCCACTAGACGTTCGTACATATATCAGCATTCCGTCTGCTGGTGAAGTTATACGAACCTTCTGTATTGCATTCTTATAAAACTTATCACGTTTTTGATATATCTCAACTCCATCTTCGATTCTTCTACAGTTAGTTCTTTGTCTAAGCACCTCTTTCTTGTAGTTGCGTTCTTCGGTGCTATAATCTCTCAGCGCTGTTTCGTAGGCAACTTCCATTTTACGCTGATAGGCAGGACTCTCATATATAGATTGCTCTTTGTCTAATTTTGCATATTGTATATCGTAATTAAGCTCTTTTAGGCTTTGGCGACTGTTGCTTAAGGTAAGGGAGCTGTCAACCTTTGCTTTTGCTAAGTTGGCGAGCTCTGCATCAAGCTTATCGGAGTTGTTCCTCATGTTTTCTTGCAGGTTTGAAGGGTCTAACATTCCGATATAGTCTCCTTTTTTGACTATTGTTCCCTCGTCAATAAGATCTGTTATCTTTATTTCTCGTATGCGGTATTCGTGGCTAAGTATACCCTCGGGGATATTTATAAACTTCGACTGAATACTACGAATCTCGCCTGGTAGTGTTTTTGTCACCAAGAAAGGTTTTGTCTTTACTGCATATGTCGAGTTGCTTGTTAGTTTAGGTACAAAGAGAATAAGCGCAACTCCCATTATTGCCAAAGCAATTATTATTATAATCCACAAGCGTTTTTTCATTCTCTTTTTTATTTATGGATTTATTAATTTATCGAAATCCTCAAATAGAGCTTCGTCGTTTTCAAAATCGTATAGTGTAAGCTTCCGTATCAGGTAGTAGTAGTTCCAATACTTTTGCAAGGCTGAGTAGTATGCCCTGCGTGCTTCAGAGAGATTGTTTTGCGCAATATTTAGATTTGTCACTTCAAGCTTACCTATCTTAAAGCGCTGTATAGTAACATCATAACCCAAGTTTGCAATTGTATCGGCTTTGGCAGCATTGTTGACCTGTGTGGATTGAATGTTAAACTCCATTACGTTCATAGACACATTTTGTCGGAAGTCTATAATTTCTTGTTTGATACGATTTGCAGTTTCCTCTTTTTGTGCCTCGGCTATTTGTACGCTCCCTTTTCTGCGCCCCCAATCTAAAATAGGCATGCTCAGTCCAACTGACGCTCGTTGGCTTTGTGCTGGGTCTTTGTAAACATTCGCAAACTCGGGGTCAGTGTCGTCAAGTCCATACTGTAGAAAAACATTTGCCGACAGACCATTATTACTCTTTGCCGAACGGACATTCATATCAGCTTGCAAAAGGCGTATTTCTTGCTCTAGGATATCTGGGTTGTTTTGCATTGCAAGTTCTACAGCGCTCGATACATTAATAAAAGGGATTGGCATATTTTCTGGTACTTGGCATGTTATTCTTGTATTTTCGTCCATCGACAAAAAGGAAGCCAGTTCGGCATTAGCTCTTACCAAGGACTGATTGGACTGAGTTACAGACAATTCAGAATTCATTGCCGACAACTGCAAGCTCAGCAACTCATCGCGTGTAATTGTTCCTGCCTTAAACCGCCCTTGTCCTATCTGATATAGAGTGTCAGCATTATTGTAATTATTTTCTGCTATTGAAACGGCAATCTGAGCATTTACAAGTTGGAAGAATTTGCTGACAGATGTCTGCGCTAATTCCTCTCTCGATTGTATAAAATCTTTTTTTGCTTTCTCAAATTCCATTGGTGAGAGCTTAGATTCCCACTTCATGGAGTTATAGCCAGTTATATTTTGACGATATCCTATTACTGCAGGAGCTGAAGAGAAGGATGATGAATTTTCGCCCTCTATGTTCTGAAGCATACTCAATTCTGAAGACATAAATATCTCGCCACCTGTAAATGGAACCTTCTGTGAGAGCTCAAGACTAACTTCCGAAGTGAGGTAGTTTCTTCTTACATAGTAGTCTTCGTTGGTTTCGAAATCATACTGCTTAGACACTGAATTATAATAGTTTACAGGAGTCGAACTTAGTGACAGTAATGGTCTGCGCTCGGCTTTGAAAAATCTATACTCCCAGTAATTTCTAAGGTACATATTCTTATTGATAAATGCGTCTAGAGATTGCTTCCCAGCCATTTCTATAACTTGGTCTAGGCTTAGCTCAATGCTTGTTTCATCTTGAGCCTTGGCAATGTGACCAAAACTGATAAATAGAGCTGATATAAATACAAGGTATCTCATGTTATTTATTAATTATCATTTTCTGCAAATCGACTAATATTCAAATTTGCATTTAATTTCTTAGCGACTCTACTGGGTCTTTTTGCGCAGCTTGCTTTGCTGGCAAGTAGCCAAACATCACGCCCGTGACTACAGATACGCCAAAGGCTATAAGTATTGACGAAAACGTTATTATGGTTTTGATGTCGGCAAAGGAGCTTATGCCTCGTGCTAAAATTACTCCCAATATTATACCTAGTATACCTCCCGAAAGACTAATAAGTGTTGCTTCTGCCAAAAACTGCACAATGATGTCTTTTCTTGATGCTCCGATTGCCTGCCGTGTACCGATTTCTCTTATGCGCTCTAATACTGATGCTAGCATGATGTTCATGATGCCAATCCCCCCGACAAGTAACGAAATTCCTGCTATTGCACCTAGCACAATGTTGAATATGTTCTTTGTGCGTTGCTCTTGCTTTAAAAGCAACTCGGGAATGCTTATTTCATAGTCATATTGTTCATTGTGGCGTCTATGCAACATCTTCCCCACAACCTTAGCAGTCTCTGAAAGTTGCTCCGTGTCAGCGACTTTTACGATTAGTTTGTCCAGCTGATTGTAATTCGTTGCAGAAACATCGGAGTCGGTATTGTTTGAGACTACATCGTCGCTTCTTACAAGACCCCTGTCTATAAAACGACTAAGCATTGTTTGGATGGGAACAAAAATTTTGTTGTCAGTGTTGCTTATGGACAAGGTGCCATCGGCAGAACCAGTAAAATTCCTCTTTTCTATCACTCCTATTATTTTTAGCCACTCTTGACCACATTTAATATAATTGCCCACCGCTGGCTCTTGGCTAAAAAAGTGAGTTTCGATGTTTTTGCCAATTATACAAACAGGCATGCTAGAATACGCTTGTAGTTTGCTAAAGTTATGTCCCTTTTCTATTACTATATTAAACATTGAGAAGTAGTTAGACTCGGTCCCCTCCAGATTGACTTTGTCGCTCCTACCTTCACTAATCGCCGTAGTGCTTGTCGATATTATGGGGCAAACATCCTCTACCGACGGTATTACTGTCTGGATTGCTTGGGCATCTAGTAGAGTTAAACCTCTTGAAAAGCCAACTTTTTCGTCGGTTGTCGCTTCGCTACTAGTAGAATTAGTCTCCTCGCTATTAGATACTTTTGGTTCAATGATTATATTATTTACTCCTACAAGCTTTATTTGTTCTAATATCTCCTGTTGCGCTCCATTGCCAATTGCCAACATGCTTATCACAGCGGCCACTCCAAACACTATCCCCAATGCCGTTAGTAGCGATTTTACTTTATTGTCGATTATCGCCTCTATGGCAATATGAACGTCGTGCCAATACCGCTGTATGAATTTTGAAAGTCCCATGCAGATTTATTTATATACTTTAGCGTCCTCCTCCTAGTGGTATCATCATTCCTCCTCCCCCTCTATTTCTACCACCATCTCTAGGTTTCCTTTTTCTCTGCTCTATGTCGGAGATTGGTTTTTTTAGTTCCTTTTCCATTTCCTCCTCCTTTAGCTTCTTTTGCTTCCTCTGCTCTTCGTAAATCTCCATTCCTTCCCATGGTAGGGCTTCACAGTCTTCTGGCTCGGCAAGCAATATCACGTCATTCTTGTTCAGACCTCGGTTTATTGCTACATAATTCTCATTCTCAGCGCCTAAGCCGACTATTTGGTGCACAAGCTGATTCTTCACTCTTTTATAGACATATTTGAGCGAATCATTCATATAAACAGCATCTAAAGGAATTAAAAGCGAATTTTCAATTTTGCCAGCATTGATAATATTCCCAGTGGTCATTGCGGGTTTTAGAGCTGGGTCAGAACCTGCAATTTTTACTATAACCTCAAAAACCTTAGCGTCGCTAGTAGATATTTGTTGTCCTATGTTTGCAACCGAAATAACACGTCCTTTAAGACGTTTCTCAGGGAAGGCGTCTACCGATATATCAGCCATTTGTCCAATTTGAATTTTGGAAATATCTATCTCGTTTATGTAGGTTCGAGATATCATGTTGTCCATATCAGGCAGTGTTGCAATCACGGGCAACCATGAACTCACTGTCGAGCCAACTTGTATTTTTGCATCGAAACGATCCTTGGCGTATATTACCATTCCGTTTTTTGGGGCAGTAATTCTAAGTGCGCTTCTCAACTCAACAAGGGCCTTAACTACCCTTTTAGCTCTGTCTACCTCAACAATTTTACGTTTAATGTCGGCGGATTCTTGACGTAATTTTAACTCGTATGATAATTTTGTCTGCTCAAGACTCCTCTTGCTCCTGTCAAGGTCCATCTCAGCTCTTTTTATTATGGCTGGAGATTCGTATGCCGATTCCGAAAGAGCAATTTCATTTTCAGTAACACCAAGTTCTGCATTAATTATGGCATCCGAGGCGTTGCCTATATTTAGGCTAGAGTCCATACGAGCATCCTCCAAAGATTCTATCTTTGCTTCTAGATCGTCTTCAGCGTTGGTCAATTTTTCATCTACTTCGTCATGACTGAGCAAAGCCACATAATCACCAGAATCTACAACGGTCCCTTCTCCTACTATATCAGTAATAGATATTTCGTAGATGCGAATATCTCTGTTCCCAAGCTCGTTAGGAACGGTGATGTTTTCAGAATTTTGTGATTCTAGTTGCCCCGAGGCGTATACAAGTACGTCCATATCTCCATACTCAACGGTATAGGTTAGATTACCTGACTTATTTTCCTTTTCGCCGAAGAATAAAAAGTATGAAACAGTTATTACAGCAATACCTATAATAAAATATATGAGATTACGCCTCATTAGTTTTGTTTTTATTAGTTTCCAAATTAAAATATCTCAAAAATATGGGTTCTATAATTCCCTTGCCTTTGAACCCAGAACCTTATTCGAACATAGAGATTCCTCAATACTGTAGACTTTAAGAAATAACAAAGGTTTAACGCCCTGCAAAAAACTCTTTTTCTCATGAGAGAAATACGATTTATAAGACACTAAAAATCCCTGTGTTACAAATAAACACAAGGACATTAGTTTTTTATTGTTTTATGATTTACAATCCTAATAGTTCTTTCATTTTGTCAAAGATGGCCGTATTCTCCATAATCCCCGTAAAATTCTCTGCTCCTGGACCATAGGCATATACAGGAACCATTATTCCAGAATGATCATTGGTTGTCCAGTCGGCTTTTACAAGTCCATTTTTCATATCACCTTCTTTGATTGCTAGCCCTCCTGTTTCGTGGTCGGCAGTGATGATGATTAGAGTCTCGCCTCCGTTGCTGTCAGCAAAATTGATGCAGTTTCCCACTACTTGGTCGAATTCTAGAGTTTCTTCCACAGTGTATTTCAAGTCATTAGCATGCCCACCCCAATCTATCTGAGAGCCTTCAATCATTAAAAAGAAACCTTTCTCGGCGTCGGATAATACGCTCAGGGCTTTGTTGGCTGTAGGAATAAGGTTATAATCCCTTTCCCAACTCTTGGCTGGGTGCTTCTCGGCAGTGAAGCCATATAGCTTGTCACCTTTTGCCTTGGCAATATCGTCGGCTGTCCCCCTTACAACATTGTATCCCTTCTCCTTAAGTTCGTTTATGAGGTTTTTGCCATCTTTGCGATTGGTAAAATATTTATATCCTCCACCAATAACCACGTCCACATCAGTGCCAAGAAAATCCAGAGCAATATCCTCAGTATAAGACCTGTAGTTTTGGTGTGCTATGAAGGACGCAGGAGTGGCGTGAGTAACAGCGCATGAGGAAACTAATCCTGTTTCCAGACCTTTCTCTTCGGCTAGTTCCAATATTGTCTTAATGGCAATGGTGTCTTTGCCTTTTGCAACTACTCCCAATGCTCCATTATATGTTTTTTTCCCAGAGGACAATGCAGTTCCTCCTGCTGCCGAATCGGTCACATCATCATTTGCAGAGTAAGTCTTAGAAAACCCCGTAAAAGGCATATTCATAATGTTTAATTTTGCCCTATTTGCCATAAATGCGGCATAAACCTGAGACGCTCCCATGCCATCGCCAATCAGCAGGATTATATTTTTAGGACGTTTGCCTTTAGCATTATTCTTCATGCTCACCAGCTTGTGTGGGTTTGGAGCTATATACTCTACTTTTGTGTCACCCTGATTGTACTCTTCCTTGTGGTAGGTTAGTTTGTCTTGTGCTTGAATTGCGGACAATCCAAGACCCCCTGCCAACAATAATGTTCCTATTCGTTTCATCTGTTTAAAATTTTGCAATAAGCTATAAGCCATAAGCTTTATGCTTTTGCTGGTTTATTAATCATCATCCTATGTGTATTTAGGCTTACAGCCTATAGCCTACTACATGAAGGTCTCATTTGTTTAAAATTTTACAATAAGCTGTAAGTCTCAGGCTTTTGCTGTTTGTCAATCATTCACCTGTGTGCCATAAAGCTTAAAGCCTATCGCCATGGCTGTTTCATCGATTTACAATTTCTCTACTAGTCTCTATTTAGCAAGAGATTTTAGATGTTTTACACTTTGCTTCTTGCCTCCTCTAATAGCAATGTCGCTTCTCTAGGTTATGCTTCATTTAAAAGTGCCTGCCCATGATTTAAAAGGTTACTATTCCCAGTCAAGGATTATCTTTCCGCAATTGCCTTCCTCCATAATGTCAAAAGCTTTCTGAAACTCATCTGCTTTAAAACGGTGAGTAATTATTGGTGTAACATCAAGTCCAGACAACAACATCATCTCTACCTGATACCATGTTTCATACATCTCGCGCCCATATATACCCTTGAGTGTAAGTCCTTTAAAAATCAATTTACTCCAGTTGATATTGGTATTTTCAGGCAATAGTCCAAGTAATGAAATCTTACCCCCATTGTACATATTATCCAACATCAACTGAAAGGCCTTTGGGGCACCTGAACATTCTAGACCTATATCGAACCCTGCACGCATCCCAAGTCCTCTAGTAATTTCTTTCAAATCCTCTTTTGTCGGATCAACTACTGCATTGGCTCCCATCTTCTTACACAATTCTTGCCTATATGGACTTAATTCTAAGCCAACAATATTTCGTGCTCCTGCAAAACGGCACATTGCCGTAGCAAAAGCTCCTATTGGCCCTCCTGCGCCAGTGATAATGACATCCTCGCCAATCATGGGGAACGACAGGGCCGTGTGCGCAGCGTTGCCTAGAGGATCCATGATGGATACAATTTCGTCGGGTATACGAGAGTCTATTTTTAAAACATTTTGTTTTGGTACGCTTATGTATTCGGCAAACCCTCCATCCCGATTTACGCCTATGCCTTTGGTATGGTCACAGATATGCTTACGACCCCGACGGCAATTTCGGCAGTAACCACATGCAATATGACCTTCTACTGTTACTCTATTGCCAACGGCAAGATCTTTTACCTCCCTCCCAAAGTCTACAACCTCACCAACGTACTCATGTCCAATTATCATTGGTGTCTTGATGGTATTCTGTGCCCATTCGTCCCACTTGTATATGTGCAGGTCTGTTCCACATATTGCTGTTTTCTTGATTTTTATCAAGACATCATTAACATCGCACTTTGGCATTGGTTTTTCTTCCATCCAAAGCCCTTTCTCAGGTTTTGCTTTTACTATTGCTTTCATTGTTTATATTTTATTTTTTAATTGTCACATGTATCTCGCCAAATAATCATCCTTATGTGTGAAAATTGTCCCTAATGGCTCGTTTCACTTTTTAATATTTGTGCAATAAGTCACAAGCTATGTGCCTTCAGTTTGTTGAAGGCTTAATCGTTTTTCTGCGTGATGTCGGCTTATCACCTATGTTCTGCTTAATGTCGAGATCCCAACAATAGCCAGGGGGGACACAAGGCATACGGTCAAAATGCTTTCAAACAATAAAAACGCTTTCAAAAGTAAACAATAATTGCGAATTGTAGAATAGTTATTCGGTTCTTATTTAAATCTTTTGTTAAATTTCTTGATAGCTAGTTGATAACTAATGAAATAATCTTTGACACTATTTGAGCCCTGAGTATGCATTGGAATGCCTGCTCAATATATATAAACCATCCCCCCGTTGCCCTTTCGGAGTCACAGGAGGAATAGTGGAGAAGGGGAAACGAATGCTACTAACCTTTAATCATTGTAAGAATCATTTTAAATCGTTTATTCGCCTTTAGCGCATGCGAGATATTTGCTGGCATAAGTATGGCCTCATTGACACCTATTGTATGCCGTTCCCCTCCTATTATAATTTCCGCCTCGCCATCTACTACCTGCACAAGAGCGTCGAAGGGGGCTGCGTGCTCGCTCAATCCCTCACCTGCATCAAAGGCAAAAAGAGTTACATTTCCAACCTTACTCTTGATGATCTGTTTGCTTACAACACTCCCATCTGAATATTCAATGTTATCTATGGGCTTAAATGCCCCTGTTTTATTTGCTGACATATTAATCATTTTCATTCATTATTGTGCAAAGATGTCAACTTGAATAGGAAATACTCGTACCTATTGTTACAGAACATGGGATGACTTACTATAGCGTTCTGGCGTGCAATTTGGGATTTAAGCTATAATGCTGTATCTTTGTTTTAAATTATAAAGAGACTTATTGTATGTCGAGAGTTAAAATAAACAAAGTATTGACAATGAGGCCTTCTGACGACATTATCGTTGTTAAAGGATGGGTGAGGACTAAAAGAGGTAGTAAGAATGTGAGTTTTTTAGCTCTTAATGATGGTTCTACCATTAATAATTTACAGATTGTTATAGAAGCGGACAAGACAGATGAAGACACTCTGCAAAAAATAACTTCTGGTGCAGCTATTGCAGTAGAAGGAAGGATTGTAGAATCGCAAGGAGCAGGGCAAGCAGTAGAATTGGTTGCACAAACAGTAAGGGTGCTAGGCGAATGCAATGCGGATGCTTACCCTATACAGCCCAAAAAACACTCCCTCGAATTTTTGAGAGATAATGCCCACCTGCGTTTCAGGACAAACACTTTTGGAGCAGTTACACGCATACGACATGCAATGATTTTTGCCGTTCACAATTTCTTTAACAACAAGGGGTTTTGCAATATACATACTCCCATCATAACAGCTTCCGACTGCGAAGGTGCAGGCGAGATGTTCCGAGTTTCTACAATACCCCCCAACCAGTATTCCCTCTCCAAAGACGGCAATATCGATTTCTCGAAAGATTTTTTTGGACGAGAGACAAGCCTAACAGTATCTGGACAACTAGAGGGCGAGATGGCTGCTCTTGCAATGTCTGAAATATACACTTTTGGACCTACCTTCAGAGCCGAAAACTCAAATACTACACGACATCTTGCTGAGTTTTGGATGATTGAACCCGAAATGGCTTTCTACGACATAAACGACAACATGAACCTAGCAGAGGATTTCTTAAAGTCCCTTATTCAGTACGCTTTTGATAACTGCATGGAAGACTTGCAGTTCCTAAGTAAGCGACTTGTCGAAGAAGAAAAAAACAAAGCACAGAACGAAAGATCTCTAGAGCTTATAGAAAAACTAAAATTTGTTTTGGAAAACAGTTTTAAGCGGCTGACCTATTCAGAAGCGATAGACATACTAAAAAACTCCAAACCCAACAAAAAAGGACAGTTTACATACCCGATAACAGGTTTTGGTGACGATCTCCAAAGTGAACACGAGAGGTTTTTGGTAGAAAAACACTTCAAGTGTCCCGTGATTTTGACGGACTACCCCAAAGACATCAAGGCGTTCTACATGAAACAAAATGACGACGGAAAGACCGTACGTGCTATGGATATATTATTCCCTGGCATTGGCGAAATAATAGGAGGTTCAGAGCGCGAAGCAGACTTGCAGAAATTGCAAACACGAATGAAAGAGATGGATATCCCTTCTGAACAAATGTGGTGGTATCTAGATAGCCGTAGATACGGCTCGGTAGAGCATAGTGGCTTTGGACTTGGCTTCGAAAGATTGATGATGTTCGTTACTGGAATGAATAATATCAGAGACGTAATTCCATTTCCCAGAACTCCAAAAAACGCCGAATTCTAAAAACGAAAATAAGGATGCAAAGGTTATCATTACAACAAAGGCTCCAACAAAGGCTTTCCCCTCAGCAGATTCAGCTCATGAAACTTTTGGAAATTCCAACCCTCCAGCTGGAGCAAAGAATAAAAAAAGAGCTTGAAGAGAACCCAACCTTGGAGCAAGATGCTGACGATTTGTTGCCCGATAGCGCAGTACCCGACAATGACGGCGGCGAGTATACATCCACAGAGGACGAGTTCTCGGCAGATAATTACTTACACGAGGACGACATCCCCTCGTATCAATTATACACTAATAACTACTCCTCCGAAAACAAGGAAATAGATGCCCCCTTAGTATCGTCGAACTCTTTCTCCGACTACCTAAAGGAACAACTCTCCATAAGCGATTTCTCAGCAGAAGAACTAATGATATCCGACTATATAATCGGCAACATTGACGACGACGGTTATCTTCGACGAGATATCAGCTCGCTTGTTGATGAATTGTCATTCAAATACGGACTAGAAACCACCGAAGAAAAAATAGAAAAAGTACTAAAGCATATACAGCAACTAGACCCGGCAGGGGTGGGGGCCAGAGATTTGCAAGAATGCCTAGCTTTGCAACTTGCTCGTCGTCCAGCGTCGCCAGAGGTGAACAGAGCAAAAAAAGTAGTTAATGAAATGTTTGACCTACTAGCAAAACGCCACTTCGGAAAAATAGAGCATAGGTTGAAAATGAAAAATGGAGAGGATCTGAAGGAAGTTATAGATATTATACAACACCTTACACCTAGACCAGGAGGTGCCTTTGACACCTCGGATGGCAATACCGAACAAATCACTCCTGACTTTATACTTGACAACGTGGATGGCGAGCTCACACTGAAAATAAACGGTGCAAATTCACCAAGCTTAAGGGTAAACTCTGAGTATGTTAAGATGTTGGAGGATTTAAAAAAGGAAAGAGCAAGCGCAAAGGAAAAGAAAAAATCTGCGCATAGCGAGTCGCTTAATTACGTAAAACGCAAAATAGACGATGCGCAGTGGTTCATAGACGCGTTAAGTCAGAGAAATCAGACACTTATGCTTACTATGTCGCAGATTGTAGACTTCCAAAAAGAATATTTCTTAACTGGCAACGAGTCTAAACTAAAACCAATGGTACTGAAAACTGTAGCAGAAGCCACAGGCTTGGATATATCTACAATATCAAGAGTGTCTAATAGTAAGTACATCCAAACTCATTTCGGAACCTATCCAGTTAAATACTTCTTCTCGGAAGGAATAATGAACGACGAAGGAGACGAAATTTCGTCTCGCAAAATAAAATCGATATTGCAAGATTGCGTAAATAACGAAGATAAAAAGAAACCGCTAACAGACGAGAGGTTAGCAGACGTACTTAAAAAACAAGGCTTTAATGTAGCTCGTCGAACCATTGCCAAATACAGAGAGCAGCTCGAAATTCCTGTAGCCCGATTGAGGAAAGAGCTGTAATTTCCTTTATTCTGATAGCTCCTAATTCAATCCGAAACATGCATTAGCTCACCTGCTGCGCGCTCCAATGCACAATATGGGCTCAAACAGAATATTTGTTATAAAACCTACACACACCGCACGAGCATTGTATTAGAACATTCAAAAAGAGCAAAAGTACATCAGGAAAGCAAATTCTATAAGCTAGACGCTGAAAACAAAAGAAGTTTTTTTGCCATGCAAGGTCAACGCCAAATCGGGAGAGGGCTTCTATCCAATAGTAACTTATCAACATATAGCAAAGAAAGCTTGACGGACTAAGAGTTTGACAACTTTAGGTCATTGCGAAATTATTACCTATATTTGTAATCTGAAACAAATGGACGAGGCAAGGTAACATTTAGAAGTGAAAAAGTCTCTTCCAGAAGAATTTATTAAATATGAGTTTATTAAAAGATGACGCACCACAGGCTCAGGGTTTGTATTTGCCCCAAAATGAGCATGACAACTGTGGTATCGGATTTGTAGCGCACATCAAAGGAAAAAAATCTCACAACATCGTTAAGCGAGGTTTAGAAGTTTTAGTCAACATGGACCATCGAGGAGCAAGGGGTGCTGATGGTAAAACTGGCGATGGCGCAGGGATTTTAACACAAATCCCTCACGGCTTTTTTATTAGTCAAGGTTTAAATCTCCCCCCCGAAAGTTGCTATGGCGCAGGACTGGTCTTTCTTCCACGCAATAAGGAAGCAAGAGAAAAATGTATGGAGATGGTGGAAGATACCATATCGGACGAAGGTCTGGAATTTATCACATCTCGGAATGTTCCTGTAAACAGCGATGTACTCGGAGAAATTGCAAAACAAAGCGAGCCCTTTATTATTCAGATTTTTGTTACAGGGAATTTTGAACCTGACACTCTGGACCGCAAGCTCTATTTGGTGAGAAAACAAATAGAGAAAAAAATCAGAAAGTCCGACATAGACAAGAATAACGATTTCTATGTTGTCAGTCTTTCTACTCGTACCATTATATATAAAGGTATGCTCACACCCGACCAAGTAGAAGAGTATTTTCTTGACCTCCAGGACACCAATTTCACTAGTGCCATTTCGTTAGTGCATTCGCGCTTCAGTACTAATACCTTCCCTGCGTGGAGCTTAGCACAGCCTTTCAGAACACTTGCTCATAACGGAGAGATAAACACGGTGAAGGGCAACCGCTTTTGGATGGGAGCACGCGAATCAGTGTTAGCATCTGATCTCTTCGAAAACGACCTTAAAAAATTATATCCAATAATAGAACCAGGCAAGAGCGACTCCGCTTCGTTAGATAATGCCTTAGAATTCCTGAATCAAACGGGTCGGAGCTTGCACCATTCGTTGTGCATACTAATACCCGAATCGTGGAACGATAAAAACCCTATTCCTGACAGCCTAAAGGCATTTTATGAATATCACTCAACATTGATGGAGCCGTGGGACGGTCCAGCATCGATAGTCTTTTCTGATGGTCGATTTATTGGGGGAACTCTCGATAGGAACGGCCTGCGACCTTCAAGATATGTAATTACCGACAACGACCTGATTGTGATGGGTTCTGAAATAGGAGTTCAAACATTTAATGATGAGTCGATAGTAGAAAAAGGTCGATTAAAACCAGGCAAGATATTACTGGTGGATACCAAATTTGGAATTATCATACCCGATAGCGACGTAAAATCACAGCTAAGCAGCAGGAATCCATACAAAAATTGGCTTGATGCTAGCCGAGTTCTTATAGAGGACGTAAATCCTAAGAAGCATGTATCATCGTCATTAGGAGAGAAATATGACGATTACATGAGGGTCTTTAAATACTCAAAAGAAGATGTCGACGCCATAATTATGCCAATGGCAAAAAATGGACAGGAGCCTACGGGCTCAATGGGCAATGACACTCCTATGGCAGTACTTTCAGAAAAACCACAAAGGTTGTTCAGCTATTTTAGGCAGACCTTTGCACAAGTTACAAATCCAGCAATAGACCCTCTGAGGGAAAGTCTAGTTATGTCTTTGGATACCTACATTGGCTCCATGAACAAGAACTTGTTGGAGGAGTCGGCGGAACAATGTAGTCTCATTAAATTTGGCACGCCAATAATCACTAACACCGATTTGGGCAAAATAAAAGACTTGGTCCGAAAAGAATTCTCACATAAAATAATAGATACCACTTTTGAAATCTCTAAAGGAGAAAGCGAGATGTCTGTCGCCTTGGAAAAGGTCTTGAACGAAGCACTGCAGGCCGTAAATGATGGCAATAACTTTGTTATCCTTTCCGACCGAGCCGTCTCCAAAGACCGAGCGTCAATACCAATACTCTTGGCAGTGGCAGCTGTAAACCAACACCTTATTGATAATAAGCGACGGGTGCAAGTTGGCATCATTGTCGAAACCGCAGACGCTCGCGAGGTTAATGACTTTGCCCTATTGCTGGCCTACGGAGCAAGTGTTGTCAACCCATACATGGCATTTGCTATCTTGAACGAGAAAGCAAAAAATAATCCAGACGACGATTACGTAAAGAACCGTACTCAATACATGAAGGCTATTGATAAAGGGCTACTGAAGATAATGTCAAAAATGGGAATCTCGACCCTCCGAAGTTACCACGGTTCGAGGAACTTTGAGGTGTTAGGGTTAAATTCGGAGTTGGTGCAAAAGTATTTCCGAGGGACAGTGACAAAAATTGAAGGGCTGAAGCTAGATGATATTGCCTATGAGGTTCTGGAGAATCACAAAGAAGTGTTCGAGAAAAAATTAAACAAAAGCCTTTTGGATAATTTGGGCATTTACAGCTATCGTTTTGGCAAAGAGGAACATTCGTGGAGCCCAGAAGCTATAGCCTTGTTACAATGGTCGACAAAAACTGGAGACTACAAGAAATACAAACAGTTTGCAGAGCTTATAAATCATCGCATTAAAGCACCTCACTACATCAGAGGGATGTTTGAGCATAAGAAAAATCCAATCAGCATTGACGCCGTTGAACCGATAGAGAGCATAATGAAGCGTTTCTGCACGGGGGCAATGTCTTATGGGTCGATTAGTAAGGAGGCACACGAAGCTTTGGCAATAGCTATGAATACCATCGGAGGGCGTAGCAACACGGGCGAAGGTGGCGAAGATGCCGCACGATTTGGATCTATCAAGAATAGTAAAATCAAGCAAATAGCCTCGGGACGCTTTGGAGTGACGGCAAATTATCTTGTAAATGCACAAGAAATACAAATAAAAATAGCTCAAGGTGCAAAGCCTGGCGAAGGTGGGCAGTTGCCTGGTTTCAAAGTTAATAAAGTAATTGCAAAGCTAAGAAACTCAACACCTGGCATTACCCTTATTTCGCCACCGCCACACCACGATATTTACTCCATCGAAGATCTGGCACAACTAATATTCGATTTAAAGAATGTAAATCCAAATGCAAAGGTAAGCGTGAAGTTAGTCTCGCAAAATGGCGTAGGTACTGTTGCTGCAGGGGTCGCCAAGGCTAATGCCGACCTGATTGTTATAAGTGGAACGGAAGGAGGTACAGGGGCAAGTCCTCAGAGCTCCATTAAACATGTTGGGATGCCCTTGGAAATAGGAGTTGCAGAGGTTCAGCAAACACTCGTGCTAAACAACCTTAGAGGTAGAATAAAGTTGCAGACTGATGGACAACTACGCACAGGAATGGACGTTGTTTACTCGGCATTATTAGGGGCGGAAGAATTTGGATTTGCCACTGGCGCTTTAATAACATTAGGATGTGTAATGATGCGTAAATGCCATCTAAACACTTGCCCAGCAGGAATAGCTACGCAAAACAAAAGGTTAAGAAAGCGCTACCTTGGTCATGCAGAATATGTTATCAATTACTTTAAGTTCGTAGCAGAAGAAGTAAGAGAGCTTTTGGCAGAATTGGGCTACAAAAGCATGGACGAAATAATTGGCAGAGCCGACTTGTTGGAGCCACGTAAAGACCTCAAACATCGTAAGCATAAAACGCTGGATGTCTCGCCACTAATATACATGCCCAAGGAGGCAAAGATTAATGCCATAAGAAATGTTGAATCGGAGGTGAAGACGGTTGGTCAGGTGCTCGATCATCAAATAATCGTAGAAGTCAGTGATTCCATTGAATCTAAGCATAAAACATGGATAGCCAAAACTATTCAGAATACCGACAGAACTGTTGGGGCAATGCTTTCGGGAGCAATCTCGAAAGTGCATGGAGAAGCTGGTCTCCCCCCCGATACTATCAACTGCGAGTTTAAAGGCTCAGCTGGCCAGAGTTTTGGGGCATTTGCTGTAAACGGACTTTCGCTGAAATTGGTAGGCGACGCAAACGACTATGTTGCCAAGGGTTTGTCTGGAGGCAAGATAATAGTAGTTCCTCCCGTCAAAAGTCATTTTATTCCTGAAAATAACATCATCATTGGCAATACCGTTCTTTATGGCGCCACCTCGGGCTCTCTTTTTGTTCGAGGCGTTGCTGGCGAACGCTTCGCCGTGAGGAATAGTGGAGCAAAAGCTGTTATCGAAGGTGTCGGCGACCATTGTTGCGAGTATATGACAGGAGGTAGAGTTGTGGTACTTGGAAAAACAGGTCGCAATTTTGCGGCAGGAATGAGTGGTGGTATTGCCTATGTTCTTGATGAAAGAGGCAATTTTGATTATTATTGCAATAAAGGATTAGTGTCGCTCGACAAGTTAGAAACTGACGACATATATGAACTGCAAGAACTGATAAATCAACATTTAATTAGCACCAATAGCTCAATAGCATCTAAAGTGCTTACTAACTGGCAATATTACCTGCCAAAATTCATCAAAGTAATTCCATTTGAGTACAAAAAAGTGCTTGAGGAGACTAAATTGCAACAGATAAAAAAACAACTTCAACAAACTACGGAAGAGACATCTCACCAAGAATAAAAAAGACAATCATGGGAAATCCAAAAGGTTTTATAGAAATAAAGAGAAAAGATGGAGGCTATCGCCCAGTGCACGATAGGATAGAAGATTATGGCGAGGTCGAGCAAACACTGAATATCGAAGACAGGCAAGCACAAGCATCTAGATGTATGGATTGTGGCATCCCATTTTGCCACTGGGCCTGTCCTACTCATAGTAAAATGCCCGAATGGCAAGATGCCGCCTACAAAGGCGACTGGAAACTGGCGAGCCAAATACTGCAAAGCACCAACAGCTTTCCAGAGTTTACAGGGCGAGTGTGTCCTGCTCCTTGCGAGAAGGCATGTGTGCTTGCTGTTCATAATGAAGCGGTTACGATAAGAGAAAATGAAGCCGCTGTTATGGAGCAGGCATACGAAAGGGGCTACGTCGTTCCCAATCCTCCAACAGAAAGAACAGGCAAGAAAGTTGCAATTGTAGGAAGCGGTCCTTCAGGCTTGTCTGTTGCCGATTTGCTCAATAAGCTAGGTCATACTGTCTGTGTAATAGAACAAGACGATACCGCAGGTGGACTACTAAGATATGGCATCCCTGACTTTAAGTTGAATAAATCGGTTGTGAATAGACGCATAGATATAATGGAAGCTGAAGGTATTGAATTTAAACTCAATACAAAAGCTGGCGTAGACATTTCGAATAAGGATTTGCTAAGCCATTACGATGCGATATGCCTTGCTGTGGGAGCAATGTTGCCCAGAAACCTTTCTATAGAAGGTCGAGACCTAAATGGAATACATTTTGCAATGGACTTCTTGAAGCAGCAGAATAAGGTTGTTCGAGGCGAGAGCTTTAATGAAACTGAGATAATAAGCGCAAAAGGTAAAAGAGTGTTAGTCATCGGAGGTGGCGATACAGGCTCTGACTGTGTTGGTACGTCGGTGCGACAGAAAGCCAAAAGTATTACGCAGATAGAGATAATGCCAAAGCCTGATGAAGAGCGACAGAGTAACAATCCGTGGCCCTATTGGCCAAATACTCTGCGCACATCATCATCACAAGAAGAAGGTTGCGAGCGACGTTGGGGTCTATCATCCAAACGCTTTGTAGGAGAAAACGGCAATGTGAAAGGCGTTGAACTAATAGAAGTAGAATGGACAAAAGGCGAGGATGGGAAAATGCACTGCAAAGAAAAAATAGGAACGGAGCAAATAGTAGAGGCCGACCTAGTGCTCCTGGCAATGGGCTTTACACAGCCGGTACACGAGGGCCTACTAAATGGTATGAGCCTCGATTATGATAAAAGAGGCAACGTATCGACATCTGGAACAGGGCAGACCGGCAAAGAGAAAATCTTTGCAACTGGCGATTGTACTACAGGAGCTAGTCTAGTGGTAAGAGCATTGAACCATGGACGCCGTACGGCAATGGAGATTAACGCCTTTCTGTCGAGTTAATTCTGTATTTTTAATGCAGAAAATTAGCAATCCAATAATAATTAGTAAAAAATGACTAACTTAGCAGTCTGATTTTTAATTGTAGAATGGAAAGTAATACATACAATAGGAGCATATATAAGCTTTCGGCGATAGCAAGCATGATTGTTGTCATTGCCTGCATCATCTTCTACTACATTGAAAAAGAGCTCCCTGTATTAACAGCGCTAATAATAGTTGTATCCTCATTTGTAGTTTCGTTCTTTTTATTCAAACGTGTTATCCATTCTTTGGCATTCGATATCGTCGAAACCATCAAAAGTCGAGAGCGAAAAAATAGAGGCAAGGTTCGTCCCACTTCGGTGTTCTCAGATAGTTATGGTGACTCTCAGATCGAAGAAATAGAACGCCTTAAAGGACTCGAGAAGTATAGGCGTGAATATCTAGGCAATGTTTCGCACGAGCTAAAAACACCGATTTTTAACATCCAGGGCTACATCCTCACCCTTTTGGAAGGGGCAATTAACGACCCCGAAGTTAATAAGTTATACCTATCAAGAGCAGAGAAAAGCGTAGATAGAATGATCAGCGTTGTAAACGACCTCGAGGCAATCAGCAAGTTTGAATCGGGAGGCATGAAACTCCACAAAGCAAAATTTGACATTATAAATTTAGTAGAGGAAATTTTTGAGCAATTCGAGTACCTAGCAAATCAAAAAAATATTGAGTTGCAAATCAAAAATAAATCAGAACATGCTATTTGGGTATTTGCCGACGAACTAAGGGTTACAGATATTCTTACCAACCTGATATCTAACGCTGTTAAGTACGGTAAAAACAACGGATACGTATCTGTTGGCATTGATGAATCTGACGATGAACTAGTATCTATTGAAGTTAGGGACAATGGCATCGGCATCTCTGATGAACATGTTGGCAGAGTTTTTGAACGTTTTTACAGAGTCGAGAAACATCGCTCTAGAGAACAAGGAGGCACTGGTTTAGGTCTTTCTATAGTGAAACATATAATTGAAGCTCATAAACAAAAAATAGTAATTAGTAGTAAAGTAGGTATCGGAACAAAATTTACTTTTACCTTGGACAAAAATAAAAAATAAATCTATGGCAGAACAACCCGTAATTATCGTCTGCGACGACGAACAAGACATTCTTGAATTTATTAGTTATAATTTGAGAAAAGAAGGTTATGTAGTTTACACTTGCAATAACGGCAGGGAAGCTATTAAAATGGCGAAAGAGCATAAACCAGATTTGATAATCCTCGACATAATGATGCCCGAAATGGACGGAGTCGAGGCCTGCGAAGAGATACGCAGGATTCCTGAGCTAAAAGATGTTATTATAACCTTCCTGACAGCTCGCAACGAAGATTATTCGCAAGTAGCAGGTTTTGAGGCAGGAGCTGATGACTATATCTCTAAGCCCATAAAACCAAAAGTGTTTGTGAGTAGGATTGCTGCGCTCTTGAAAAGAAGCCGAAGGCGAGGTCTTGGTGACGGAGGACTAAATCTCTCTCCAAAAATAGAACTAAGTAACCTTGTTATTGACCGCGAAAGATATGTAGTTTACAAAGGCGACGAGGAACTAAGTCTCCCAAAAAAAGAATTTGAACTATTGTCGCTCTTGGCAAGCAGACCTGGCAAAGTAATGACCCGCGAAGAGATATACTCTTCAATCTGGGGAGAGTCGGTAGTTGTGGGAGACCGGACCATAGACGTCCATATCAGAAAACTTAGAGAGAAAGTTGGTAGCGACATAATAGTTACCGTTAAAGGTATTGGCTACAAAACAATAGAAGATAGATAAATAGATATTTAAGTCTATAATCAAAGAAAGCAGAATAGAATTAACCGCTTTCGCTACCACAGACTTCAACCCCTATGCGCTTTGCACTTTATCTACTTTCGTCAAAGCTTGCATATATTGGTTGAATAGTCTTTTCTAAAGAATATAAAAAAGCCCAATTTTAATTGGGCTTTTTTATTAGTTCCGAGAAGTCAATACTCCTCTTTACAACTTCCATTCATTTTTTCAAAAAAAATTTCGACCACCACAGACGGTATTAACACTTTGCCTTTTGTCGTTCGTCCCTCACTCCCTTTTGGCAAAGCTCGTCTACTCAAAAGAGAGAAAGGGAATTAACCACTATTACTGAGTCACAAGGCGGAAGCCCAAATTGCGACTGTTGTAGCTCAGGTAGTTGTGGCGACGATAAGCGCTACGGCAATTATTCGCACTGCGGCACCACCCACCGCACGGCACACGCGGTGAGAGCTCGATGAAGGACCCTGTGGGTTGCTAGCAGGGCTACTACTGCAATGATTCTCGCTGTACCAGTCGTTGCATCATTCCCACACGTTGCCACTCATGTCGTACAAGCCTAGCTCGTTCGGCTGTTTCTGACCAACAGGATGGCTCTTGGAACCACTGTTGTCATCGTTCCAAACCACAGAATTGAGATCGTTGCTACCGGCATACACATAGCTCTTGCTTTTCTTGCCACCGCGAGCGGCATATTCCCACTCCGCCTCGGTGGGCAAGCGCCCTCCTGCCCACTTGGCAAAAGCACTGGCACCATGTCATGTAACGTATATCACAGGACAATTGTCGGAAGATGCATACTCGCTACCTTTAAAATAAAAAGCATGCAATAATGCTAAGTACATGACAAAAAATTAAAAATTTCTATTTGGTTTTGTTTATCACTATGCTTCAAAAGCACTTGGCAAACCACTACTGTCCGGTTAAAAATTACTGAGCCAGATTTTTCAATCTGACTCAGCATGCCTACTTTTGAGCTACTATACTTAAAAGTTAAGACATGGGTAAAAGTAATAATTTTATCGGACAGCCGATATTTAATCAATTGTTAAAGTTTATAGATAAAGGCGAAGTACGTCGTATCGCAAAGGCTCACAAAGCGGAACATTACGTCAAAAAGTTTAATACCTACCATCATTTAGTAGTGATGCTATTTGTTTGTTTCAAAGGCTATGCTTCAATCAGGGAAACCATTATAGGTCTGTTAGCTAATGCTCACAAACTTTCTCATTTGGGATTGTCATACATTGTTAGGAGAAGCACTTTATCGGATGCTAATTTAAAACGAAGCGGTCAAGTGATTTCCGACATCTACCAAAGTGTATATCGCAAACATTCCCAATATTTATCGGACAGGTTAGTTGGGACATTGGAAATGAAGCGTCTTTACATCATGGATTC
>JBKECH010000012.1:0-48117 GCA_047974415.1 Bacteroidales bacterium
GTCGAATAGAGTGGGTGAGATTTGGAAACTAAAAAATCATTAGGCCTACCAAGCCAAAACTTTTCGAAGAAAACACTTGATACACCCTCTATCAAGCCAAAACTTTTCGAAGAAAGCGCTTGATACACCCTCTACCAAGATAAAACTGTTTAAAGAAACGTTACGCCAAAATGCTCTTTTGTGTTGCAATTCGAATACTTTTTCTATTTTCCATTAAAGTCTACCCACCACATTCGACATAGAGCCTATTTCTTTTTTAACCGACGAGCGCCTCCTATTCGAGACCCTCGTCGGTTTTGTTAAAAGCAAAAACTACCAACCTGGGTTTTGAATCAGTTTCTTGTTTAAGGTCAACTGAGTTTTAGGTATCGGATTTAGATTGTAATAATCTTGCCAACCTTTTCCTTGCTTGACAAAATCACCAACACAAACTACCCTACCTACATCATCAGATGTAACATGCGCTTCAGGGTTTACATCAGTTGGTGTAATAAATATAGATGCATTTCCGAAGTAATCATTTTTTTCTGACGCTGCGACACGTACGCCTAGGGGTCTTTGATTCATGTAGTATTCACCTCTGTTCCAACGTCTAATATCATAAAATCCGAATCCTTCCCCCAACAACTCGACCATTCGCTCACGACGTATTTCCCAAGCTATAGGTTCCACCTTCGGGTCTCTATCAGGGTCAAAAGATGAACTTATTTCACTTACATTCATCACCATCACATTGGCACGCGAGCGTAGCTTATTGATTGTCATATCAGCAACAGACTGGTCAAACTTTCCCAATTCGTACTCCACCTCCGCATAATTAAGCATTATCTCTTCGATGTGAAAAATTGGAAAGTCGCTCACGGCAAATTTCGCCCCTGCCTGTATAGCAGTTTCGTTATAAGTATTATAGTACATATAGAAGTAATATCCTCCATAATTGCGCATAGGACCCCATGAATGCGACGAGGTCTGAATCATCGGCACCCTCGAAAGAAATTGTGGCTGCCATGTATGCAAAGGAAACTGATGGTTTGCATCGTTTATTCTATTCATGTAATCAATATAATACCGATCTTTGGGATTCATCCCTTCGCTCCACCACGAATCTCTATTTGCATCGGTTACAGCAACACCATTACCCTTATTGGTCTTATATGGAGGGATACAACGCCAGTACAAGCGGTGGTCTCGATTTTTAAATTCGTCATTTACAGAGGCATTCACTCCCTTCCCTTCGTAGAGGCTACTTGTTGCGATGGGCTTACCGTCCTGACACAGATAGCGCCCTACCGTGCGTGCGTGCAATGATACTTTTTGAGAGCCTCCTCGCTCAAAGCGTGGAAGTCCTGTCATTTCTAAGTCTTCAACGCATTGCTTAGAAAGTATTATTCCTGGCACTAACGACAAGTCGTTCGACGACCAAAGGTCTACATAGTTACTAGCAATCGACGGATAAGCATCAATTAGGAGCTTTGATACTCGTTCGCATTCTTTAAGATAAATATCTGCATCAGAGAGAGAATGGTATTTCCTCCACGTCCCTTCAAACAAGCAAAAACGCGACATCAAAGCTCTTACGACGTTCCTGTTGATCGTATTTGTATTTACGCCTTCACCGTTTACTTTAATATTCTCTTCGGCATATTTCAGATCTCGCAACATATTACTTGCAACCTCGTCTCGTGGAGTTCTAGCTCCATAGAGAATGTCGAGATCGTCGTCAGCCACTACGTCTTCAAGCCAAGGCACATCGCCATAGCGAGCCAATAAATCATAGTAACGATATGAGCGAAAGAATAATCCCACTGCTCGCCAGTGCTTTTTACCAATTTCGTCCATTTGCGAAGCATCAATATTGCGAAGCATTATGTTTACTTTTCGCATATAGTCAAAGTTCCAGGCATTGTCTGTGTTTGATGTGGAACTGATGTTGTTCCACTGCCAATGATTGTTCTGAACATTCTTGCCTCCACTTTTATATAGATAGTTTGCAAGCACATCCCCCAAAGCATGCGACTCAATATACTGCCTAAGTGAAGTATTGGCAAAAATCCCATACATCCCCCATGCGTAGGTCTGAAAGTTATCGTAAGTTTCGAAAGATGTACTCTCTGTCAGTGATGTTTTGGGGGCATATTCCAAAAAATCATCATTACAGCCAAACAGGGCTGGGACTAACAATAAAAATATATATTTAATCTGTTTCATCTGTTTATAATTATGCAATAAGCTGTAAGCTTTAGACTTTATGCTTTTGCTGGTTTATTAATCATCCTCCTGTGTGTAGTTAGGCTTACAGCCTATAGCCTACTGCATGAAGGTTTCATGATTCTATAAATTTAAGTTTAGACCAAAGGAGAATGTTCTGTATTGTGGATAAGTCCATCCTAAATTCTCTGGGTCAATTCCTTCTGGAAGACGGTCGAATGTAAATAAGTTTTCTCCACTAAAAAATATTTTGGCATTTTTTAAATGTACTTTTCTCAAAATTATTTGAGGCAAATTGTAGCTTAATGTGATATTTTTTACGCGCAGATAAGCCGCATTGCTCAGAAACTTGTCAGATGTTCTTTGGTTTGCCCCTTGCGAACTTCCTCCATTTTCGTATATACGACCATAGAATGCGTTATCTTTATTTTCTGGGGTCCATATTTTACCTACCTGATCGGCATAAACCGTACCATATTGACTAGCCATGGGGAAAATTATATTCCCCCCAATCCATGTATCTCGTTTTCCAACTCCTTGCAAGATAAAAGACAAGCCAAAATTTCTCCAATCTATCACGCCATTTATGCCATATTGGTAACGAGGTCGACTATTCCCTATAACTTTTTTGTCGCCAGGGTTCTCCAGAGTATTATCGCCCTGATCAATTATATTCTCGCTAGTTTCATCATCCATCAAGTTTAAATACTTAATGTCTCCCTCATGAGATGTAATCCCATTAATACTAACAACATCGCTTTTTAAGGCACCGTTGGCATCAAAGTCGTCTGCAGCATAGAAGCCATCTGTAACATAGCCCCAAATCTCACCTATCTCTTGTCCTTCATAGTATGCTGCCGACAATAACTTAGTTTCATTCTTATAGCGAGTAATCTCAGATCTAGAATCGTAAATATTGAATCCAAGACTGTACTTCACTTCTCTAATATGACCTTTCCAATTGAGCGAGAATTCCCATCCTCGGGTTTTCATATCAGCAGCATTTTGTTGAGGAGCTGTTGCTCCAGCAACTGCTGGAAATTCCTCTGCTGGTCCTAACATTCCAAGAGTATTACGCTGATAAATATCGAAAGAACCACTCAGCTTATTAGAAAAAAAGCCAAAATCAAGACCTCCGTTAATAGTGTTTACCTCTTCCCAAGTATAATTTGCACGAACCATTGGCAGCCCTCCCATTGTCTGAGGGACCAGACCATCATAAATCCAATTACCATCGACAATGGGGAATGTGGGTAAAAATCCATAAGTCCCTATATTCTGGTTTCCCAAAGACCCGTAAGAAGCTCTCAGCTTCAATAAATAAATCTTTCTTCTTGTCGACTTCATAAAAGATTCCTTTGTTATGTTCCATGCCGCCGACACCGAAGGAAAGAAGCCTGCACGATAATCTGTCGGAAATTTAGAAGACAAATCATACCTCCCATTAAACTCTACCAAATACTTTTGAGCGTAGTTATAGTTAAGCCTAAAAAAGCCACCTCTGAGAGCATATTCATTATAACTATCATTAGTTTCTGGTGGGGTCAAACCGTTTGTCCCACTCAGAGAAGGGAGCTCATTGTTAATCATGTTAAAAGCCGTTGATGACAAAGACCTATAGTCATTATACTCCTGATTATATCCAAGAACTCCCGACAGATTATGTAACTTATCTAAGGTTCTTTCGTAATTAACAAAAGCGTTGATTGTTGTGTATTTTGTAGTAGCTCGTGATGTTGAAAATGGATTTGTCTTTGTTGATGGCTTTATACTTTCTGCCAAACCTTGATGCACTTGGAAATAGTTTGCATAACTTTGATTATCGCTCATCCCTATCTGGTAGGAATATTCTAGAGTCGCCTTTAATCCTTTTAGGGGCTTGATTTCAGTACGCGAAAAAATCCGTGTATTATCACTCACTCTTTCCGAAACATCAACTTCTTTAATAATATTGGCAGGAGTCATTACTAGATATTCGTCTCCATCTGTCCCATATGGCAATGAACCATCTGGGTGGTAGGACGGAAGATTATTTGCCCATAACCTCAACTCGCTGCTTCCATCAAGGTGTGGATACTGCTTATTACCTGTATTATATTTCACATCCAGCGATGTTGTTAACCACGAAGTAATGTCTCCACTCACATAAGACGATACATTAGTTCTTTTAAAAGCATCCTTATCTGTAACAAGTATTCCGTCTTCATTCGTATAACCCAAAGAAATTCTATAATTAATCCTTTCACTCCCTCCATGGACAGAGACATTATGCGTTTGTTTCCATGATGGCTCAAACATGTCTCCCATAACATCCGTTTGCCTCAGGAAGTACTTAGTCCCGTTGGATTCTGTCCACCCTTGTGGGTAGCCTGCTGGATTATCCCTATACTTTTGAAGTAAATCGACATAAGTGTCAATATTTTGCCCTGACCATATGGATGAGTATTCCCCATCCTTCAGGGTTTGAATCATGTCATATGGCGAAGCCAACTCTGGCAAATCGTTTGCTGCCGAAATAGCAAAATTATTATTGTAACTTATTGAGAGTTTCTTGCCTCTCTTTCCTTTCTTTGTTGTAATAAGAATTACTCCAAACGATGCGCGAGCTCCGTAGATAGCTGCTGAAGAAGCGTCTTTCAAGACCGAAACGGTCTCAATATCATCAGGGTTGATTAAGTACAGGTCGTTATACACTACGTTATCAACTAACACAAGTGGAGCTCCTCCATTAATAGACTCCAATCCTCTGATATTAAAACTATTCCCTCCTCCGGGTATTGCCGACGAAGAGGATGTAAAGCCAGGAACAGCACCTTGCATAATTGCCCCTAAGCCAGTAACAGGACGATCTCCAAGAACCTTCTCCATCTTCACCGCACTCACCGCTCCTGTCAGGTTCACTTTCTTCTGTGTTCCATATCCGATGGCAACGACTTCTTCAAGGTCAATAGCATCTGCTTGCATCACTACATTGAGGGTATTATTGTCGGCGACCTCCACTTCTTGCGTCTTCATGCCCATAAACGAAAAAACCAATATTCCGCCTGTTGAGGGAATACCAGTAATGGAATAGTTCCCATCAACATCTGATATAGCACCCTTACTTGTACCCTTTATCATGACTGTTACTCCTGGAAGTGGCTCGCCAGAGGCATCCGTAACCACTCCCGAAACGCTCCTCCCCTGCTGTTGAGCATCTGCATTTCGAGACTCATCAACTTTCTTGTGTAGGACTATTAAATCTTCCGAAAACCTATATACTACGTCGGTATTTTCAAAAATACCATTGAGTAGCTGAGATAAATTTTCATCCATTGCGCTTACCGTAACTCTTCGTTCCACATCAACCACACTTTCGCTATACACAAACCGATATCCGCTTTCTTGCTCCAACTCGTTCAGGACCGATTTTACTGTCGCATTCTCCATTGTTAGACTGACAGTCTGCGAGAGCGACTTGTTAGCAAAGGATGTAAATGCTGAAATAAACATTAAAATTACCGTCAGTTTCATCTCCAATTGTAGTTTAGTAAAAAAATAAATACTGTATTTGTACTTATTTATGTCTGTTTTTTTCATAAATTTGAATTCTTAAGTTAGTACTCTTCTTAATAGGGCTTACTAATTTGCGGGGGAGTGTTACAGCATTCCCCTGCTCTTTTACCATATTGTTCCATTCATTTCATAGGCATTTTCGTTTATTGGGTTAGTATTACTCTCCGCTTGGAGTTTGTGTCATTACTGCTTTCAATTTTATAATTCACTGATGTTGCTCTTCTTGCAGACTTTAATATACTTTTAAGTGACTCATTCTTAAACTTCGCTGTGATAGTCAAGTCTTTTACCTCCTCCGATACGATGAAATCTATATTGTATTTCCTGCCAAGAATCTTTGCAAACTCATTTAGAGTTACATTATCAAAAATCAGTAAGCCATCTTTCCACCCGATAACATTTTGCACATTCACCTCCTTAGTTCGAGTCTCTTCCGTATCTTTTAAAAAGTCAATTTGCTGATTAGGCTCCATTCGTGCAATTCGTACTGCATCTTTGGCATCAAGAAGCTTGTCGAGCACTACACAGCCATCTACCAAGACCGTGGAAACCTCATTATCAGAGGCAAATGCCTTAACATTGAATTTTGTTCCCAAGGCAGTTACATTCAACTTAGAACACGAAACAACAAAGGGTTTCTCTGGGTTATGCTTCACCTCAAAATATGCTTCTCCATTCAGTTGCACATTTCTCACATCACCATTAAATCTTGCAGGATAACTAAGTTTACTGGCACTATTCAAATACACTAAAGTACTATCGGGCAAAACAAGCGACGAGACAACACCCTCTGGAACAAACACATTTACAAGCGACTCAGCACTTGACATCTTGCTTACAACATCCTCACTATTTTCAATTAACAGGTATGCAAGCAAGCCAAATATGGGTATTATTAGAATTGCCGCTACACTTTTGTATATATTTAAAAACAGACTTGTGCTTTTTGTTGCTTTTCTATGTTTAGTTGATCTTATTTTCAGATGAATCCGCCGCAATAAATCATTCAACTCAGAATCAGGAATCGAACTTACAAAGCCTTCATCATAGTTTTCCCAATCCTCTCTCAAACAATCCTTTATTGCAGGAAAACCATTATCAATCCATACATTAACTTCCTGCAACTCCTCCAAAGAGCAAGAATCATTCAAATATTTATATAGAAGTTTCAAGTCCATTTCTTTTAACTTAGGGTGTCATTAATATTAATCACGTAAGTAATACGCAACAAATGAAGATTAGGACTATGTTTATTTTTATTTTCTCAATACTAAAACAAAGAGAGCAAACACAAGTGCAAGACTACCAACAAAGTAACTATATTAATTTTAAGAAAATTTATTATGCTAACAATGTGATTCTTTACTGTATTTTTAGAGATTCCTAACTTATCTGCTATTTGCTCATGGCTAAGCCCCTCTTCTCTACTAAGTTGAAAAACTTCTTGTTGGCGTGGTGTCAACTTTGCAATAAGAGTATCTAATCTTGCTCTAAATTCTTTAAATTCAATATCTGAATATGGCGCATCTTGACTTTCCTCTACCATCTGTTTCTGAAATTCAGCCATTTTTCGCCTCTCTTGCAACTCCTTGCGAATATGACTTATTGACGCATTGTAGGTAATGGTAAAAATAAAAGATTCGAAAGTTGATGCATCTTTAATTTTATCTCGCTTGTCCCATATTTTCACAAATACCTCTTGTACTATCTCTTTGGCATCTTCCTGATTTTCTACATATTTCAACACAAAACCCATGAGCCTATGGACATACATGCGGTATATGCTGTCGAAGGCCCTTTCATCTCCACGACTGAGCAACTCAATAAGTTCGGATATGTTATTGTTATTATTCAATCTATTGCATTTCTATGTGCAAATATACATTTTCCATCAGCAAAAAGTTGTATATTTGTACTTTAATGTTTACAAAAAATATCCGGAAAATTGGAGGTGGACTCTCTCATATTGGTTATAATGTACACTAATTCGTGGCAAAAGGAAGGCATTAGATGATAAAAATTACTCCTCTTGTCGAAACAAAAGCTCTAACTAAATAGCTTTAAATTTAAAAACAAAATTTCAAACATATGAAAAAGGCATTAAACTTACTAACGTGCTGCTTATCAGCAATATTGACTATCTGTTGCACGGAAAGTAAAACCGAGGAAATCGACCTCTCGGGAGTTTGGGAGTTTCAAAGCGACCCCAACGATATCGGCGTTAAAGAACAATGGTACATAAACACCTTACAAGACAAAATTAGCTTGCCTGGATCGATGGCTGAAAACGACAAAGGCGAGCCTGTAGGTATCGACACTCGCTGGGTGGGCGGATTTAAAGACCAAAAATGGTTTGAGAAGCCAAATTACAAGCCCTACTTAAGCGACAGTTGTTTTCTATTCCCATTTTGGCTAACTCCCGACAAGCACTACTACGGTGCAGCATGGTACAAAAAAGAAATCTCAATACCCAAAACATGGGAAGGCAAAACACTCGAACTGTTCTTAGAACGTTGCCATAGCGAAAGCTCCTTGTGGGTAGACGACACGAAAATAGGCACTCAAAACAGTTTAGGAACTGCACACATTTACAAACTTAACGCCTTAACCCCTGGCACACACACAATAACACTTTGTATAGACAACCGTATAAAAGACATAAACGTAGGGGAAAATTCGCACAGTGTGTCAGACCATACCCAAAGCAACTGGAACGGCATTGTCGGCAAAATGACCTTATCGCCACAAGCAAACACACGCATCGAAAATATTCAAATCTTTCCCGACGTCAACAAAAAAGTGGCTCGAGTACAAATCGAAATAAACAGCACAGAAAAGACAGGAAAGGCCAAGCTCAGCTTGCAGGCAAAAAGCCTAACCTCAAGTTCTGCCAACAAGGTTCAGACACTTAGCAAAGAAATAGAATTGAAAGGTTCGCAAACATTGAACATCGAATACCCCATGGGCGAGAATGTCCTGCTATGGGACGAGTTCGACCCTAATCTATACTTGTTCACTGCTAATCTGGAGCATCAAGGTATCTCCGACGAGGAAAGCGTACAGTTTGGAATGCGCGATTTTAAGGTGGCAGGGACAAATTTATCCGTCAATGGGCGTCCAATTTTTCTACGTGGAACTTTGGAATGTGCAATATTCCCAAAAACAGGCTACCCTCCTACCGATGCAAAAGAATGGAAACGCATAATGCAGATCATAAAAGCACACGGACTCAACCACATACGCTTCCACTCTTGGTGTCCTCCCGAAGTTGCCTTTAACGTAGCCGACCAACTGGGGATTTATCTCCAAGCAGAAGTCTCATCATGGGCAAACGATGGCGCTAGTATTGGCGACGGCAAGCCTCTGGACAAATGGATTTACGACGAAAGCGAACGTATGATAAGACAGTATGGCAATCACCCTTCATTTTGCATGATGGCCTACGGCAATGAACCTGCAGGCGCCAATCAGAAGGAATACCTAACTAGTTTCATCCAGCATTGGCGCAACAAAGACTTGCGACGTGTATATACAAGCGGAGCAGGCTGGCCTGCTATCCCTGCAAACGATTTTCATAATGTCCCTCAGCCACGCATACAAGGATGGGCAGAGGGTCTAAAGAGCATTATCAACAGCGAGCCTCCTCGCAGCGATTATGATTGGCGTAATAAACTTGGAGCCAACGATCGTCCCGTTGTTAGCCACGAAATAGGTCAATGGTGCGTATACCCAAACCTGAAAGAAATAGAAAAATATGATGGTGTGCTGAAAGCTCGTAATTTTGAGCTATTCAAAAAAAGTCTTGACGCTCACAAAATGCTCCCCCTTGCAGACAGCTTCTTGCTAGCTTCGGGAAAACTCCAAGCATTATGCTACAAAGCCGATATAGAAGCAGCATTGCGCACTCCTGGCTTTGCCGGATTTCAATTGCTAGACCTTCATGATTTTCCTGGACAAGGAACGGCGCTAGTCGGAGTTCTTGATGCTTTCTGGGAAGAAAAAGGATACATCAGCCCCGAAGAATATAGCCAGTTTTGCAATGAAACCGTGCCTTTAGCACGCTTCGGCAAACGTGTATTTATGAGCAACGAACCAATAAACGTAACCCTCGAGGCCGCTCATTTCGGAAAAAAAGAACTTGACAAAACAAAAGTCTCTTGGCAAATAAGTAACACCTCAGGCAACACCATAGAAAAAGGAGAGATATCATTACCTCGTCTAAATTGGGGAACAGCACAGCCCATTGGCAACATAAAAACATCTATCAGCACAGAAAAAGCTCAGCAATTCAAACTAACCGTCAACATTGCAGACTACAGCAACACTTGGGATTTTTGGGTCTACCCCACTTCCAAAGTAATAAATACAGATGTGAAAATCGTACAAAAGCTGGATTCGCAAACCTTAGATTTCATAAAAAATGGCGGTAAAGCTTTACTATCTATAAACAAAGGAGATATTAAGCAGGGGAAAGGTGGCGAAGTAGGAATAGGCTTCTCTAGCATTTTCTGGAACACTGCGTGGACAAACGGACAAAAGCCCCATACTCTCGGTATTCTCTGCAATCCGAAACACCCAGCACTCGCTGATTTCCCAAGCGAATACCACTCCAATTGGCAATGGTGGGATGCTATGAGTCATTCAAATGCAATATCGCTAGAGGACTTCCCAGCAGAACTAAGCCCAATAGTGCGTGTGATTGACGACTGGGTAACAAACAATCGGCTAGCCTTACTGTTCGAAACAAAACTAGGTAAAGGTAAACTGCTTATAAGCGGAATAGACCTAAGAAACGACTTAGACAAAAGACCCGAAGCTCGCCAACTATTGAACAGCTTACTCAAATACATGG
The DNA here is from genome assembly GCA_047974415.1 of Bacteroidales bacterium. Taxonomy (GTDB): domain Bacteria; phylum Bacteroidota; class Bacteroidia; order Bacteroidales; family Prolixibacteraceae; genus JBKEAJ01. The sequence goes on from JBKECH010000012.1 coordinate 10,616, forward strand.
ATAGCAATGCGTTTAAACCGAACATGGAGTTATCACAAGAATCAATTGTCAACCTATTTAATTAGAGTCTGTCCATAATGTCTAGAGTCTGAATTATAAAATTAAAAAGTAAGCCTCCCTCAGAAGAACGGCCTCTATACTTTGAAAGGATAGAGGTCGCTCTTTTTAAATGCAATACAAGTAGGAAGTAAAGGTAGCTTTAAAAACATGTAAAACCAATACACCTGCTAAAAATCAGCACTAAACAAATCGTTAAAATATCGTATTTTTGCCTATCCAAAGTACAGACGCAAGACGAGTTGCCAACTTACAAGCACTGATGAGCAATAGGACGATTATAAACATAGAAAACAAACATTGAAAATAGGAATCAATTGCTTATGCAAGCTACTGGTTAGCAGCTACTAGTAGAACACAAACACATAAAACAGCCATAGCGGCAGGCTTTAAGCTTTCCGACATACAGACGAATAATTAACCCAGCAAAAGCCTAAAGCTTATTGCAGAATTTTAAACACATGAAACAATACTCCCCAGTAGAACTTCACAAAGCTGTAGAGAACAAGCTACAGAAAGAGTTGAAAGAACTAGCCCACACTTATCCTGAACGACTATACGTACCAGTAAAATATGCCATCGACATAGGAGGCAAACGCATTCGCCCAATATTACTCCTATTGGCATATAACTTATTCAAGGAAAACATTGAGTATGGGATGGACCTATCAATGTCGGTAGAGATGTTTCACAATTTCACCTTGCTTCATGATGATATTATGGACGATGCAGAAATCAGGAGAAATTCGCCTACCGTTTTTAAGAAATTCGACACCAACACTGCTATCTTGTCTGGCGACGCAATGTCCATTCTGGCATATAAATACCTAATTGAGGTTAGATGTAATAACTTAGATGCAATAATTCGTACTTTTACAAAGACAGCACTAGAGGTGTGCGAAGGACAACAACTCGACATGGATTTTGAGACTCGTAGAGATGTGAAAAAGCGCGAGTATCTCAAAATGATTGAGTTGAAAACAGCTGTACTGTTAGGCTGTAGTCTAAAAATCGGAGCTCTCCTAGCCGAAACCGACGAAGAATCGGCTCAACTGCTTTATGACTTAGGTATTCATCTAGGGCTAGCATTTCAGTTGCAAGACGATTATCTCGATAGTTTTGGCAATGTTACAGACTTTGGCAAAAAAATTGGTGGAGACATATCGTGCAACAAAAAAACAATACTATACATAGAGGCAATGGCGAATGCTGACGAAGCACAAAAAGCAGAAATGCTTGAGTGGTACAGCACAACTGAAATATCTCAAAAAAAATTAGATAAAATATTGGGACTATACAAAGCAACTGGAGCAGACCAGATCGTCCTAGAGCACATAGACTCTCACTTTACAAAAGTCGACGAACTTCTTCGAGCTCTAAAAATAAAAGACCATCGCAAGACTCTGTTAGCAGAATTTATAGACTCCCTTCTGAAACGCAATAAATGATAGACATACTAGGAAAAACACAAAAAGAGATGCAAGAACTTGCTGTCGAGAAAGGACTTAAAAAGTTCAACGGCTCACAAGTAGCACAATGGCTATATCAGAAGTCAGCAAAGGACTTCGAATCAATGACCAACCTCTCAAAAGATGCAAGGGCAACGCTAAACAATGAGTTTGAAATAGGACGAAAAGCTCCAATAAGTGTGCAAGAAAGTATCGACGGAACCAAAAAGTACTTGTTCCAAGTTGAGAAGGGCTTTATTGAAACTGTAGTTATTCCCGACGAAGACAGACGCACAATCTGCGTGTCTAGTCAGGCTGGATGCAAATGGGCATGCAAGTTCTGCGTGACAGGTAAACAAGGATTCCAACAAAACCTTAGTGCCGGCGAAATTATCAACCAATTCTTATCTGTCGACGAAGCTGGCTCGCTTACAAACGTGGTATTCATGGGTATGGGCGAACCACTAGACAACTTCGAGGAGGTGAAAAAATCTATTGATATCCTCACTTCCGAATGGGGTTTTGCCATGAGCCCGTACCGCATAACCGTCTCAAGCATAGGGCTACAGCCTAATTTCAGCAGACTGATAGAAGAAACAAGAGTACACATAGCACTAAGCCTACATTCTCCTTTTGAGCCCGAGCGACTATCGCTTATGCCCGTAGAAAAACCTCATCCACTTGCCAGAACACTGAAAGCCCTAAAAAACACAGACATTCATAATCAGCGAAAAATATCTTTCGAATATATAGTCTTCAAAGGCATAAACGATTCTATTCGCCATGCTAAGAAGCTCGTGGAAATTACCAAAGGAATAAAATGTAAAATAAACCTGATGTCCTTTCACCCTTTTGAAGGCACAGAATTTGAAAGCCCTGAGCACGACAAAATTACAGCTTTCCGCGACTACCTGACAGAAAACGGTCTTTATTCAACCATTAGGCTTAGTAAGGGCAGGGATATCGATGCTGCCTGTGGAATGCTAAGCACCAGCAAAATTCAAGAGCTACAGAAACCCGAGTAACAAAAAACTATCACCTAGCAGCTTAAAGCTAATCCGCAATGATTCTCAAAAAAGACTTTGAAAAAATACTATCAAAAAGAATATTAGTCCTAGACGGCTCAATGGGCTCGCTATTGCAGACCTACAAACTTAGCGAGGAGGACTTCCGAGGCGACAAGTTCAAATCGCACCACACTTCTCTAAAAGGCAACAATGACATATTATGCCTAACACACCCCGATATTATAGAACAGATACACCGTGAGTACCTTGATGCAGGGGCAGATATAATTGAGACCAACACTTTCAATAGCAACACCTTCTCGCAAGATGACTACAGCTTGTCGTCGCTGTGCTACGACATCAATAAGGCTGGGGCAACCTTGGCACGAAAAGTTGTTGATGAATACAATGCCAAAATGCCATTGAAGCAACGATTTGTGGCTGGCTCCATGGGACCAACCAACAAATCAGCGTCTCTGTCGCCAGATGTAAATAATCCAGGATTTAGAGCCGTAGCCTACGATGAATTTAAAACAGCATACAAGGAGCAGGCACAAGGACTTCTCGATGGTGGTATCAATATATTTTGGCTAGAAACTATCTTTGACTCCCTGAATGCAAAAGCAGCGCTATCTGCAATTTGTGAACTCTTAGAGGAAAGTCAACAAGACTTGCCAATTGTGGTGTCAGGCACTATCGCCGACAAGAGTGGACGCATACTCAGTGGTCAGAACCTAGAGGCTTTCATAGATACTCTCTCTCATTTTCCCATATCAGCACTAGGACTAAACTGCTCATTTGGAGCAACAGAACTACTTCCATTTGTAAAAGAGCTTTCCGCAAAATCGCCATTCTACACAGTCGTATATCCCAATGCTGGATTGCCAAATGAGTTAGGACAGTACGACGAGTCGCCCGAAAGTATGGCAAAGATTGTATCTTCAATGCTAAAAAAAGGCTATATAAATATAATCGGCGGATGTTGTGGCACAACTCCTGCACACATCAAAGCTATCAGTATTGAACTAGGCAAGGCAGAAAAACATACTCCAGCATCCCCCAACTCCAATTCCACATACAGCGGACTGGAATTATTAAACCTAACATCCGAGCTAAATTTCGTAAACATCGGCGAGCGTTGCAATGTTGCTGGCTCTAGAAAATTTGCAAGGCTGATTTCAGAAAAGAAGTATGAAGATGCCCTATCTATCGCACGAAAACAGGTGGATGACGGAGCGCAGATCCTTGATGTGAACATGGACGATGCAATGCTGGACAGTGAAGCCGAAATGGTAACCTTCTTAAATCTGATGCTTTCAGATCCCGATATTGCCCGACTACCAATTATGGTCGACTCTTCAAAATGGAGCGTTATTGAGGCTGGCTTAAAATGCATTCAAGGCAAGTCCTTAGTAAACTCAATTTCGCTAAAAGAAGGAGAAGATGTCTTCATAAAACAAGCCAATGCCGTAAAAATGTACGGTGCTGCCATGGTTGTCATGGCATTCGACGAAAAAGGACAAGCCGACACATACGAACGGCGCATAGAAATATGTGGCAGAGCTTACGATATACTCGTAAACAAGGTTGGCATCGAGCCTAGAAATATCATCTTTGACCCCAATATCCTGTCGATAGGAACAGGGCTAGAAGAACATAACAATTACGCCCTAGATTTCATAGAAACTATTAAGTGGATTAAGAAAAACCTCCCTCATGCCAAAACCAGCGGTGGCGTAAGCAACATATCTTTCTCATTTAGAGGCAACAACATCGTAAGAGAAGCTATACATTCGGTATTTCTATTTCACTCCATTAAAGCTGGGTTGGACATGGGAATAGTAAATCCAGGAATGTTGCAAATATACGATGAGATTGAGCCAAAATTGTTGGAACTTACAGAAAATTTGGTGTTAAACAAGCATCCTCAAGCTACAGAACGACTTATAGACTACGCCTCAACCCTAAAAACTACTGACACAAAAGCAGAAAAAACAGAGGCTTGGCGAGAGCAAAACTTGGCAAAGCGCATTGAGTATTCGCTCGTAAAAGGCATAGACAGCTACATAGACACGGACATGAACGAAGCCCTTTCTGCCTATTCGCCAGCACTGACAATAATAGAAAAGCCTTTGATGGATGGAATGAATGTTGTTGGCGAATTGTTCGGAGACGGCAAGATGTTTCTACCTCAGGTAATTAAATCGGCAAGGGTGATGAAGAAAGCCGTTGCCAAGATATTGCCAATCATCGAAGAAGAATCCAAGCAAAGAGGTGGTAGTAAAGATAAACGCAAAAAAATATTGCTTGCAACAGTAAAAGGCGATGTACACGACATAGGCAAAAATATAGCAGGTGTTATTCTTGCTTGCAACAACTACCAAGTCATAGACTTGGGAGTGATGATTCCGATGGAACAAATACTCGATGAGGCAAGCAAGCAAGAGGTGGACATTATCGGGCTGAGTGGACTGATTACCCCGTCGCTCGAAGAAATGGTAAACGTCGCAAAAGGGATGGAAGAACGAGGGATGAGTATCCCCCTTCTAATAGGAGGAGCAACAACATCCAAAGTACATACAGCTGTCAAAATCGCTCCCCAACGCTCGGGTTCTGTGATATACGTAAAAGATGCCTCGCTTGCCCCGTCAACAGTAAATGCCATTATCAACCAAGACAAGAGCTTTATGAATAAGCTAGAAAAGGAATACGAAGGTTTGAGACAGGCACAACAAAGTAAGAAAACAAGAAAATATATATCACTCACAGAGGCGCGCAAAAACAAGTTTATTATTTCGGAGGACTACCACATCGATAAAATCCCAACTTTCACTGGACTAAGACATCTATTCGACTTTCCTATTGAAGAAATCAGACCTTACATTGACTGGTCCTTTCTCTTCCATGCGTGGGACATGAAAGGCAAATATCCCGACATACTACAAGACAGCAGGTATAGCGAATCTGCCACAGAACTATTTAATGATGCCAACGAGCTTCTTGACGAGATAATAAGCACTAAACGACTTAGAGCAAACGCATCTCTAGGATTCTGGAAGGCTTATTCGCAAGACGATGATATTGTACTTTACGAAAATGACAAAGACAATACAATATGTATATTTAATCATATCCGCCAGCAAACAGAACGTAAACCAGGCACTCCGAACTACTGTTTATCAGACTACGTACTTCCTAAGACCTCATCACAAACCGATTACATCGGAACCTTCGCCCTAACTACTGGATTGGGACTAGAGGAATGGGTAATAGAGCTGAAAGCCGATAACAATGACTACAAAGCAATACTTGCCGAGAGTGTTGCCGACAGGCTTGCCGAAGCTTTTGCAGAATTACTACACCACCGTGTCAGAACGCAATATTGGGGTTATGCTCCCGACGAAAGTTTAAACTTAAAGGACTTGTATAAAAATAAATATCGAGGCATTCGTCCAGCTATCGGATACCCTGCATGTCCAGAGCATTCCGAAAAAGCTAAGCTTTTTGAACTATTGCAAAACGATGCTATAGGTATTAAACTTACTGAGAATTTTTCCATGATACCCACTGCGGCTGTAAGTGGTTTTTTCTTTGCACACCCAGAGTCTCATTACTTCGGTATAGACAAAATCGGTCGGGACCAAATCGAAGATTACTCCAAACGTAAAAAATGCTCTACCGAGCTAATAGAAAGGATGATACCCCTGAATTTAAATTACTAAAGTTCGTTATGCAAAGCACATACAGTCTTGTTAGTATTATAGGTGCAACAGCATCCAGCAAAACAAAGGTTGCAGCTCTACTTGCCAATGCAATTGACGGAGAAATTATATCTGCTGACTCCCGACAGGTATACAAAGGTATGAATCTGGGCACAGGCAAAGACTACGAGGACTATATCGTAAATAAAAAGCATGTCCCATACCACCTCATAGATATTGTCAGCCCTGGACATGAGTACAATATCTTTGAATATCAACAAGACTTTACTGAAGCATACGGAGCTATAAAAAGTAGAAATAAATATCCTATAATGTGCGGAGGTAGTGGACTGTATGTAGAATCTATTCTAAAAAACTATAGACTCTTAGATGTCCCCAGCAACAAAGAATTGCGGGACTCCCTGAAAGACAAAAGTCTAGAGGGTTTAATTGAAATATTGAAGCAATACAAATCTGAACTCCATAATAAAACTGACATAGAAACACACCGAAGGGCTACAAGAGCAATAGAAATAGAAGAATATTACGCCAAACACCCAACAGCAGTCAGTAATATCCCCAAAATAAAGAGCCTTATAGTCGGCATTAAGTACGACAGAGAACAACGCAGGAAGAGGATTACAGAACGTCTGCAACGCAGATTTAGAGAAGGTATGAGCACTGAAGTGGAGGCTTTGCTAGAATCAGGAGTCAAACCCGAGACTTTAATTTATTATGGATTAGAATATAAATTTGTAACCTTATACATAATCGGCGAAATCAGCAAACAAGAAATGGAGGAAAAATTAAATGTCGCCATACATCAGTTTGCAAAGCGCCAGATGACATGGTTTAGAGGCATGGAACGTCGAGGCTTTCACATCAACTGGATTGATGGCAACCTACCTCACGACGAAAAAGTTAAAAGCATTATAAATATGATGCGAGAAAAGACATAAACCCACAAACAAAATATTTACCTCGAAACATGCATACTCTGGGTTTACCTTTGTAAAATCCAGCTACAACAATTCATAATCTTTTATGCTATAATTATCAATCACCTCACAAAGTAAATTAGTCCGAACAACAATAACAATTTCTCGCAAGTCTTTTTGCGCGTTCCTCAGCAAGGAATCATAACCCAAACCTTTAAGCTCTAGCTTACCAACCTCATCTATCCACAATGGGGTACTATTGGGAAAGCTTTGTACATACCTATCGGCAGCAATAAAAGCCTCTTTCGAAAAAGCAAATCGTCCCTGGCTGTAGTAGTTATCAGCAATATCCACACACTCTTTCAGAATGATAAATGGGAGGCGCACTTTGTGGGGCAAGAGTACCAAATCATACCCAACAATGGCTCCTTTGCTATCATATAGCTTACAAGAGCACAGAGCTATTGTCTGGTTAAGTGCTTCGTTATAACTACACAAGAACCTAGTACTCTTGCCACTATCAACCTCTCCTGTTATTATCTTCATTAGCTTAACATAAAATACTTACGAGCACATAGACTAACAGCGTTACTCAGAACAGAGCTTGTTTGCTCTTTTACACAACTGTATTGCCACCCCCCAAGGGTCTTTCATCATAGCAATGCAATCGCCCTCAGGAGTATTTAACTCTTCTACAAATGTCGCTCCAGCAACTGCTAGTCGCTTAACGTCAGATCTAGGATTGTCTGACAAAAATGCAAGATGCAGGGACAAGTGATGTATTGAATTAAATTCCAATATCGGAGCATTAGTATTTTGATATAATTCAAGCATTGTGCCACTATCATCAGCAATAAAGCGCACAAAAGGCGCTTCATTGCCAGCCTTCACAACCTTCATCCCTAAGTACTCCTCATACCATTGTGCCATTGCTACAGGGTCTGGCACATTTAAAGCTAAATGTTCTATTTTCATGTATCTAAAATTCTGCAATAAGCTGTAAGCAATAAGCCTTAGGCATATAGCCTGCCGCATATAGCTTTTATGCTTTTGCTGGTTTGTTAATCATTCTCCTGTGTGTCGGAAAGCTTAAAACCTGCCGCCACAGCTCGTTTCATGCACTTTTTTATGACAGATAAATATCTTATATACTACCCACTATACTCCTTACTTAGTGTCTATCCATAATCTCGGAAGTCTGAACTATAAAGTTAAATATCAAGGCTTGCCGTTCTGTGTACTGGGAGTTTACTTGTGTAAATGACTAATTCTCAAAGTGAGCGTAGCGCAGATATTGGACTTTATAGACGGACTCTATTTAGATATAAAATTAGACCTTGATAGTTAAGTTACATTCACATCATTTTCTTTATAAGATTCAGCTTCTTTGCAGTATATGGAGGGTATCGAAGTTCGGTTTCTCCCCACAAAGCTTTTTTTACGATGGGCTTGGAATGTGAAAAAGCATCGAAACCATAAGTTCCGTGATAATTACCTATGCCAGAACTACCCACACCACCAAAAGGCATACGATGATTTGTAACATGCATAATAACATCATTTATACAGCCACCTCCAAAAGACAGCTTTGTAAGAAACAATTCCTTCTCTTTGTCGCTGTTGCTGAACAAATAAGCAGATAAAGGTTTCTCCATCCTATTTACCCTGTCTAATGTCTCTTCAAATTTGTCATAAGCAAGAATGGGAAGTACTGGACCAAATATTTCTTCTTGCATAATGGGGTCAGACCATGTAATATCTTCTAGAACAGTCGGGCTGATATACAAATTGTCTTCGTTCACATGTCCGCCACAAACAATTTTTTTTGAGTCAATCAATGCTATCAATCGGTCGAAGTTTCTTTTATTTATAATGCTAGTGTAATGCACAGCTCCGTCAGCATAGTTGGCATCGTTCAATCTATCCTTCAGTTTTTCAAGCACTATTGGCATAATCGTTTTTTCGACCAAGAGGTAATCGGGCGCAATACAAGTCTGCCCAGCATTAAGAAATTTTCCCCAAACGAGTCTTTTTACCGTTACATCAATATCTGCAGATTTGCTGACTATAAGAGGCGACTTACCTCCCAATTCCAACACCACTGGCGTAAGACTCTTAGCTGCAGCCTCATAAACTATCTTCCCTACTTTCGGACTTCCTGTAAAGAAGATTTTATCATATGAATATTTTAGTATTTCAGTAGTTTCGAAGACGCCTCCTTGTACAACATATAAAAAATCAGATGGGAAATTTTCGTTTATCAGCTCAGCCATTAACTTCAATGTATTTTCAGGTAGCTCGCTTGGTTTAATAATGCAAGTGTTTCCTGCTGCAATGGCTGTAACAACGGGTAGTATAGTAAGTTGATACGGATAATTCCATGCCCCGATTATCAAGGTATTTCCATAGGGCTCTTTGTAGATGTAGTTGGCTCCTGGCATATTCAACAAATTAGCTTTAACCTTCCGAGGCCTACACAAAGCGTTTAGCTTCTTCACAAAGAAATCTATCCCCGAATATACCAAACTCAACTCACTAACATAGGTGTCAAATTTAGACTTTCGAAAATCTTTGTAAATAGCATCATATAGCCGTCCTTCGTTATCTACTAAAATACTTTTCAGTTTCTTCAGATTTTCTTTCCTGAAAGATATACTTAGCGTCTGATGAGATTTATAAAACTCCCTCTGCCCATTGAATATTGACAAATAATCCATCCTTAATTGTATTTCGTGCTAATTAGCATTGTACAAAATTGTTTATTTACACATCGAACATTTTAGGAGTTCAATATTACAAGCACTATCAAAATAAATCTAATTCAGATATGAATATTGAGTCTGCATTCTCGGTAATTTCGTCAGCTTTGATAAGCACATAACGAGCATCGGTAGCCTTATTAAAATGGTAGTACCTTTTTGAGGGATCGTTTATCATATTGCCAAATTCAAAAACACCTGCATCTACCCATGTTTTATTGTCCGCACTAACCTTTACAGAACCTCTCAGTATCAAGCCTTTCGGATGACCTTGTGGCGGAGTATAGGCAAAACCATTCAGCCTATATTCTTTTCCAAGATCTATAATTATAGTTCGGTCTGCTCCCGACTCCCATAATGTTCCGCTATTCTCGTCGAAGGCTGTATTTTCTTTTTTGCTTGAACCTCTACCTGACAGAAGTTTCCAATCTTTTTTTGCCAATCCCAATTGCTCCTCTAATACTGCTCCTTTTTCACCATTCAAGATGGTTACAGCCTTTAACATCTTAGCCCCTGCATCGAAGGCCCCTTTATACTCTGCACTTGTAGTACTGGGAGTTTTCCCATCAAGGGTATAGTAAATTTTATAACCAGCATTTAGATTGTCAGCCGTATTCTGGCCATGAGGCTTCCAATTAAAATTAGATTTCAAGGGCATTAGCGTTACCATTCCGTCGAGAGTCCTGCTATATGACAGGCGAGGAGGACGTGATTTATAGTGATGAGCCGACAGCTTGCTTATTGCAGGAGCAGCTCGAAACTCTGGAAAACGTATTCTTATTTTATCGGTAGTAACATCCTCAAAACGAAGTATGCGCTTATAACCTATGTTCGTAGCACTTGCAAGCTCCTTCCATTGACCACCTACCCATGCATCAACAAGATGTTTCTCTACTCTTTCGCCATGTGTATTAATCGCTTCTTGTATCACCAATCTGTTTATAGTTTTCAAAGATGGCAGACTTACTATTATCTCCTGATTCGTATTTTCTATTAAAAGATATGTATTCTCATCATCATCCAAAATTTCTCTTGGCCCTTTAGCTCTGGCTAACAAATCTATTCCGTATGTCTTACGTATTAGTTTGCCTGTTTCCTTCAGAACCTCGACGTCTTTGTCAGAGAATCGCCCTTTGCGATTAGGGGGAATGTTTAACAAAAAAATAGAGTTCCCTCCTACCGAACGTTCGTATATATCAAAGACATCATCAACACTTCTTACTTGCTGACGCTCGTCGTCTCTATAGAACCAACCTGCACGAATAGACGTATTCGTTTCTGCAGGGTGATAATGCAAATACTTTGCTCCATATAATTTATCCCGACTTGCCAAGTCTGTGGCTTGCAAATCAGGGAAACTTGGGGTCTCATTGGGATCTTGTTCATAGGGAAGTACATTCCATTCTGTTGCTCTAGTTCCTCCGGACTCATTACCACACCAACGGATATCTTCACGTCCAAAAACCACTGCTTCGGGTGCTAGTGTTCTTATCAGCTCCATCCACGCTTTGTAATTATATGTCTGCCCTCCTTTCCTTTTAGGATGTGCTCCATCAAACCAGACTTCGTGTATAGGCCCGTATTCGGTAAGAATTTCAAACAACTGATTTAGAAAATACTCGTTATAATCATCCACCAAAAACTGAAACTTGGTCTCGTTATCAAATGGGCGACCTGCAATCTCTCTGGGAATAGTGCGGTTTGTATATTTGCTAAGATTCCCATATAAGCCTTTTGGATTCTCTATCTGGTATAAATCTGCAGGAGAAAGATATACACCCAGTTTCAAACCATATTTTTGGCATGATGCAGACAAATCTTTCAATATATCGCCATTACCATTTCTAAAGCCTGTAGACATTATACCATGCTTGGTGTAACGGCTTTGCCACAGTACAAAACCATCGTGATGTTTTACCGTTAGCACAACCATTTTCATCCCTGCTTCCTTCATTGCATCACACCACTGGTCGGTATCTAATTCCTTAAGGTCGAATATTGCTGGGTCTTCCTTCCCTGTCCCCCACTCCATTCGTGTAAAGGTATTAGGACCAAAATGAATAAAAGCTATATATTCATTTTTCAAGGCATTAAATTGCACCCGTGTAGGTATCACATGCGCTACTTTTTTTATGATGTCCTCCTGACTATCACCCTCTTCTACTTTATAAGTATTTTTATAGGGTATTTCTTGTGCCTGCATTTGCAATGCAGTAAGCAATAAAAGTAATAAAATATAATTCTTCATTAGTGTTGTTTTTCATTAGTGTTTGACCTTCCATATCAGCCCCCAACATTATGGATAGATATTATTTAATGTTTGTCCATAATATCAAGGGCTGAACTATAAAGTTAAATATCAAGGCTTGCGAATAGGAGTAGAGATGCCCAACGTGGGCGTCTCTACTTGTGTAAATGACTAATTCGCAAAGTGAGCATAATGCAGATATTGGACTTTATAAACAAAGTCCATTTAGCAAAGCCCTTGCATCCTGATGATTAATATCCAAAGACAAAACTTTCTCTAAGTATTCTCTTGCCTTATCCATATCTCCTAATCCCAGTTTTCCTAATGCCATTACATAATAACAATGTATTTGATTACGAAGATTCAGATCTTGCTCCCAAATGGCTAAATCTGGTAAAGACACAGCAAAGTAGTCTATTTTACAATCATCAAACAAGTATTTCTCGCCATGATCTATCAATTTATTGAAGCGTCCTCTAGCCTTCTCGGCATTACCCAGAGCTTCCCATGCCAAACCTTGATAATATATCTTATCAGGTTGCTGGTCATTATAGAAAAAGGCCTGCTGAGGTTCCTGCGAACCAAAAGTAGCCTTGGTAAGGAAATAAGCAGCATTCTCTTCATCATGCAATCCTTTATATGCCAACCCTTTATAATAATCAACATCATTCTCCTCGGCGTTAATCAACTTTCCTTCTCCCAAATTATGTGGATAAACATCTGTTTCATGTAGTAGCTTTAGCGCCTCGTCAAACTTCTTATTTCTTATTGCAATTTTGGCAAGCTCCACACGACAAAAAGTATACTGTTTGGTAATCTTTCCTTCGCCCCCTTCCCAAGGGTGAAACTGCCGAGTGGCCGCCATTTCCATCGCTTTGTTATAGTCTCCCAACTGATTATAAAGAGCTATTCTTTCGATACTCAAATCATCTCGCTGTTCCACCAACACAGAATGCTTTTCCAACAATTCAAGTCTATTCTTGTGAGACTCTCCTGTAATTTTGTATAATTGGTCAAGTTCCATCAGCAAGCGAGCATCACTCGTATCTAAGGCAAACGCTTTTTCCAACAAACAACGAGCTTCCTTTTTTTTACTACACTTGTTGAAATATGCCAATGCCAGATTTCGCAGAACCGTCGGATACTTATCATTCAGAGCCATCGACTTCTCCCAACACTCTACAGCATCATTGTATTGTCTTGCCGCGTACCAGAAATTCCCCAGATAATACAAAGCATAAGCATTTGTCTTACTGACATCTATGGCATCTTTCAATATTAGCACCTCTTCAATACGATGAGGAAAACATCTGTCTGGATTCATCTCCGAAGCTTTTGCGTAATAATTCTCCGCTTGTTGTTTATCTCCTGACTTAGATGCAAAATACCCCAACGCATAGAAAACCATCGGATACACCTCGTCTTTCTCTGAGCAATACAGCAAAAGTATGTCTGATGCCTCCTTATAGAGACCTGCAGATGTAAAATCCAAAGCGTATTCGATATAGGTATGCACCGAATTTTGCATCAATGCTTGCATTTCTTTAAGCTCTTCGTCGCTATTTGTAAGCAGATATTTCTCATATCGACACCCGATGTTGAAGCTATCAATCTTAAGAGAGTCCTCTATGAAGCTTAATGCCTCCTCCTTTCTACCTAGTTTCCTTAGAATTGACGCTTTAAGCTGACGAGCTTTATGATTGTGCCAGTTTCGCACCAAACTACGCTCCACCTCGTCTAGAGCTCTATCCCACAAGTCATTACTCGCATCAATCTGAGCCACGGCAAAGTATGCTGAGTCTTGCCATGCTGCATTCCATGTTGCTTTAAAAAAAGCTGAATAAGCTTCATCTTTTTTATTTTGCATATTTAGCGAGCATCCGAGATTATAATAAGCCTCGCCATCATAGGGATTAGGATTCCGTTCGCATTGTGTTTCTACTGCTTTCTGAAAAAAGGCTTCCGCCTCCGCAAATTTACCTTTTCGCATGAGTAACAAGCCCATAGCGTTGTTGCATCGCACATCATCAGGCTCACGCCTTAGAGCTTCCATATAGTAATCCATCGGATTGTAGGTAGCATGGCGGTATTGCTCTAAGTGGTGTCCTGTTAGGTATAGCTGTTCTATGGATGCAATGTCCTTAGGTTCTTTTGCTGATTTTGCTGGCTCAGGAGTTTGCTTTATATCAGGCTTATCAGACTGGTATTTCAGTAGCAATTTAGCATCCGAAGTATATAATTCAAAAACTAAATCTTCGGGCAATAGACCTTTGGTATTGACATCTTTTACAAATATCTGAGTAGGCGACACATTCTTTATCTCGTCGACAAATACATTTCCGTCTGTATCTTTTAGAATTATATGTAATTCTTTGTATTCTGATGTGGCATATAGAGTTACGCAAGTATTATTACCCTGCACATCCACATTTACAAGAGCTTCTTTGTTGGCATTTTTCACGTATCCAACCTTCGCATATGGCATAAAATATTGCGTCCAAGATTTCTCCTCATTGGGTTGTAACCACGAAAAGTCGGGCTGATTATCGGTGTACACACCCGTCATCAACTCTATATATGGTCCATCCTCATCTGTAAGATTCCTATCCCATGCAAGCCCAAAATCGCCGTGCCCCCATGTCCATTGTTTCTTTCCTGGCGACACATGGTGGTCGGCAACATGTAGCAAGCCCGCTTCCACGTCGTCTTCATATCCACCTACAAAATCGAATTTCGATTGTATTGCCATGTAGGAAGTCGGAACAGGAATATTCTTGTATTTCGATATATCGACTCCTGCCGAATAGTCTTGTTTATAGTACTCGCCTGTGGCTATAGGAAAGTTAGACACATCACGTTTTCCATGGTCAAAGACGGCATGCACGTCAGGAGGAAAGACCGACTTATAGCCATCATTGACAACCACCGCTGGATTTGCCCACCATAGGAAGGTCTGTGGAAAGGCCGTTCTGTTGTATACTTTCACGTTAATCTCCAAATATGCTTTGCCAGGGCGCAATGTAAAGCCCTGCATGCCTTTGGTTCTAAACATGCGCTCCACTTCGTTACACCAAACCGTAACACTGCCGTCGTTATTGTTCTGAATACGATAGTCTGTAGGCAAGAATGTAGAAGGACGATGATGCTGGGGCCAATTGAACTCTATCCCACCAGAAATCCATGGACCTGTAAGCCCCACCAAAGCAGGCTTAACAACCTGGTTGTAATACACAAAATGTCGTTGTTGCACTTTGTCGTATGCCATATGTACACGTCCGCCCAGCTCTGGTAATATCATTATTTTAAGATATTCGTTTTCCAAAAATAAGGCTCTATATTTCTTGTCTTTTTTCTCGTCGGAGACCTTCTCCACAACGGGATATGGATAAACCGCTCCCGAACTACCCTGATACACTCTTTTTTCAAGGAATATCGGGTTTTTCTCTTCTTCTCCAATCTCGTAGGTAGGTAGCATTATATCTTCTTCCCATGCTTTTGCCACCCCCTTCTCATTAACAGTTGTTCTTATTAAGTATTCCGTTATTTTTTCCATTATTATTTATTTCGTAAATTCCTTTTCTATTTCTTCCAATGATTTCCCTTTGGTTTCGACCAGATTATACCATATATATATCAATCCCAAGACGCATATTCCACCATAGAGCCAGAAAGTACCGTGTGCCCCTAGACTACTATTCAACAATGGGAATGTATAAGTGAGCACGAAGCAAGCTCCCCACAAGGCAAACGTCGACATTGCCATTGCCACACCGCGCACCCGAGTCGGAAATATCTCAGAAATAACAACCCATGTAACTGGCGCTAGTGTCATCGCATAGCAAGCAATAGCTAACATAACAAGTATCAAAACGGCAATGCCAGAAATATCATAATAGTAGCATGCTCCCATCAAAGTGTATATCACTGCTAAACCTGACGCTCCAAATATCATCATTGTCCGTCTTCCCAGTTTATCGACAGTGTACATCCCTACAAACGTAAATATTACGTTTGTAACTCCCGTAATTACAATATTAAATAGTATGTCAGACACATCGTATCCTGCGGCAGAAAAAACCTCCTGGGCATAGTTAAATATTACATTAATACCACACCATTGTTGCAACACTGCGATGACCACGCCGACCAAAATAATTTGTGGCATTTTTCTTTTAAACAGAAGTGAATAGTCTGTTTTTTCTTTTTCTGCAGAGTAGGATGCTTTGAGCGTTTCAATTTCGACGTTTGCATATGTGATTCCACCTATTTGTGCCAGCACTTTCTCGGCTTTGTCGAACTTAAGCTTTGAACTTAGCCAACGGGGGCTCTCGGGCAAGGCAAAGAGTAACACAAAGAACATGAAAGCAGGCACGCCTTCTGCCCAAAACATCCAACGCCACCCCATTTGCCCATTCCACGAATTAAGGATATCCTCGCCAGGCACTACTGTATCAGCAATCAGCAAATTCACAACCTGTGCGGCCAGAATACCTATTACTATTGTCAACTGATTTACGGACACCAAACGACCTCTAATATTGGCAGGTGCGGCCTCCGCAATGTACATCGGAGAAATATTCGAAGCTATACCGATGCCTATTCCACCTAGTACACGATAAATAATAAACCATGTAAGATTGTCGGAAGCCCCTGTTCCTATTGCTGAAATAATAAACACTAACGACGCTGCGTACATCAGTGGTTTACGCCCATACCTATCTGATAAAGACCCCGAAAACATTACGCCAAGCAAGCATCCCAATATGGCACTACCCATCACCCAGCCCTGAGCTGATGCCGAGTCGGTAATACCAAAGAACACCTCGTAAAAGGGTTTTGCACCACCGATAACCACCCAATCGTAACCGAACAGCAAACCACCCATGGCAGCCACAAAGGTTATCAGGTACAAATATATTTTTCTGTTCCCCATTATTATTTATTTAATAATTGTTTCACCGCATCGTCGTTCATACCATCTCCAGAAATATCATCAACATTATTGATAATTGCATCCACCTGATATTCTTCTAGTTTACAAATATCGCTGGGAGCACTGCCCGAAGCCATGTATTTTTTGATGGAGTTTATCAACTGACGACTAGCAGCTCTGTCCTTAATCTTTTTTGTCGGGTCGATACACAAAACAAACAGCTGTCCTTCCCCAACACGTGCTTCAAATGCTATACCCAGCTTCCTATTGAATTCGTATGTATCAACACTTTGAATAAGAGGCGTTAAATCTTTGTACTCTGTCAAATCCACAGCTTTACAATTATTTAAAATATCCCACCACTGCCAATCGGCATAATACGACGTAGGAAAATTATCTAAAGCAGGATGCTGGTCGTGTAATAATGTACCGACAATCATCGGTTTCCATCGAAACATAATGGGATTCCAAAAGTGGCTGGCAAAGCGAGTCTTACGTCCATTTATTTTTTCAGGTATTAGAAAAACTTTTTTTCCTTGCCTCAACATTTTTTTTGTTTGCTCATTCCATTCTCGTGTATACACATACCCATCTTCACTTACCTGCTCCACAGCAGGATACACCCATATATCCCACTCGTTTTTATAAGTATCTAGTCCAACTTTCAGAGTTAATTTTTTTGCTTGCTTAACATCCGCAAGGCTTATTTCCACTCCTCCGAAAGAGTCGACAGTAGCACAAGGCACGGCAGGTGTATTCATGCTTCCATTTTTCACTATTTTGCCATGTTCGTCAACCAGTTCCCACGTCAATGAGCCTTTGTCAATTGGATCTTTACCGTAATGATACACTTCCAACCCAGCTTTGAATGTCTCGTCGTTTGTATACGCGCGCTTGGGGAAACGAGCCAGCAAGACAGTCGGAGCACACGATTCTCTATATTTTTCGGGAGTAACAAGACCTTTGTCTTCCCAGAAGGCATCAAGTATTCCAACAAAGGCACTACCCTGACCTGGGAAGTCTGCTAAGCCAAGTAGTTGAAAACCTCCCGAATTAGGCGTTCTCAACAGAGCTTCATTCACCTCCTTATATTGCAACACAGTATGAGCTCCTGTAGCTCTAAAGAACTCTTCGGCTTGATGTAGCATCCCGTTGCGAGCCAACCTCTCTTGAAAGACCTCAAAGTTTCGGGGTTCTACTACTCCAGTGTATTTCTTCATTTCCTTAAAATTCGGATACATACAGCGTTGTCCACTCTCATGGGCAATAACAGGCACATCTATATCCGATTCTTTACGCTTATCCCACATAGTCGATGGCTTACCTTCATATACAGTAATTCCGCCTTTACTAGTTACGTGCGAGGTATAAAACTGGTCTGATGGCACGTGCTTTCTGGCTGTAGAAGCCGAATATAGTCGGCGATTGTCATGTTTTTGTGCTTTTTGTACCAAATCTTCCAACACGTCAAAATCCCCTTGATTTTCGTTACCATTACACATCAATATAAATGAGGGGTGATTTCCATACTCCTCTAACATTGCATACATTTCTTTTTCAAAAAAGTCACGTCGTGCAGGATATTGACCTACGTCTTTTATCCACATAGGTAATTCCGCTTGCAAGTAGATTCCCACCTCGTCAGCAGCAATAAAAGCAGCTTCGGGTGGACACCACGAGTGGAAGCGTACATGGTTAAGTCCGTACTCTTTTACAGTCTCAAAGATTCGCTTCCAATCTTTTGCTTCCATTGCTGGATAGCCTGTAATAGGAAATACTGCACAGTCTAGAGCTCCTCGCAAATGCACATTCCTATCATTGACACGCACATGATGTTTACCCTGCTCCACTTTTCTCATGCCAAAACAAAAAGACTTCTCATCTTCCATTTCGCCTATATTCAACTGAGCATGAACTTTATATAAATTAGGATTAAACTCATCCCACAGCTTCATCTTATTCCCCAAGCTTATGTCAAACCTTGCTTCAGTTCCATCTTTGGAAGTGCTGATTGGAAATTTCTCTTCTTTTATCAGTTCTCCATTCTTCTCCGAAATTCTAAGAGTAATCTCACCATTTTCTATCGTATCTGCTGGGTTCAGTTTTACATCGAAGCTTACTTTCTTTTTATCAATATCTGGGAAAGACTTCAGGGAAGCAATGTATCCTTTGTCTTTTGCAATAAGCTCTATATCACCAACAATACCATTCCAATTTGTTTGTGTATATTCGGTTGTTCCATGATTCCATTGATCCATCGGATATTTAAGACGATTATCTATACATATTGTAATAGTATGTATACCTGGTGTCAGCTGTTTTGTCATCATAAAACGGTTGGGAGTGCTCAAACGCTCATCGGCGGCAACAAGCTTACCGTCAACATATATAGTAGTTTCCCAATGACATCTCTCAAGTTTCAGAATAATTTCTTTCTTATGCCAATCTTCTGGTATAACAACTTCTCTCTGATACCAAGCCTGTCCAGAATACTCAAATTTTCTGGTAAGACGGTCAACATACCGAGCTGTTGTCTTTATTCCTTTACCGCCAAGATCGGTAGTTCCTGGCAAAACAATATTTTCCGACAACTTAGCCTTAAACAACTGTGACCCAGGGGTTTTCCCAAAACCCATAGGATCTAGCTGAAAGCGCCACACTCCAGATAAATCAATGCTGTTCGTATTGTCTTGTGAGAACACTATTCCAACAAACAGAAACAGTGCAAATATAAAAGAGAGTCTTTTCATAATCGTTTTTTTAATACGTTCAATTAATATATCGCAAAACTAGCTCATATCTAAACAGCAAAAAATGTAATAAAGCTTGCAAAGCATGTAAAATATCACGAAAACCCATTTCAAAACAACAGAACAAGACTCTACAAGACAGCATTTTAGCCTAACAATCAGCAAATTATAGAATAAGTTTTGTTTTAACAAATTATTCCCCTATATTTGACATTTAAAATCAGAAAAATACAAACAAAAAAACACATGAGAAATCTTAAAGACAATGGTAGACGCTCATTCATAAAGAAAGGTGCAATAGGGGTTGCAGGGATAGCACTTGCCGAGAATCTACTTACATCATGCATGATGAAATCGAAAAACAAAGTTACATTCGGCGTGATCTCTGACGTACACGAAGATTTGCAGGAAGATGCTACTCATCGGCTTCAGCAATTTATAAATGCTGCCGAAAAGAATAATCCTGATTTTATAATTCAGCTTGGAGATTTGTGCCACAGCACAGGGGCAAACAAAATTTTACCCGTCTGGAACAGTTTTCGAGGCGATAAGTACAACGTACTTGGCAATCACGACATGGACAATGGCTCAAAACAAGAAATGGTGAAACTCTATAATATGCCACATAACTACTATCATTTTGACAAAGGTGGTGTCCGCTTTATAATTTTAGATTGCAATTTCACTCGCAAGGATGGCAACATAGTAGACTATGACAATGGCAATTACTATGTAGCTTCAAAAGACAGGGACATTATAAACGAGGAGCAAATAAAATGGTTTGAAGACACAATATCGAAGAGTAAGCTCCCTTGCGTTATATTTTCTCATCAAGCATTTGACGAAATAGGAGGTTCGGTTCCGAACCGAGAAACTGTAAGGAAGATCATAAAAAAAGCAAACAACAAGGATAAGCGTGTCATAGCATGTTTTTGTGGGCATCATCACATCGACGCACACAGCGAAATAGACGGGGTTGATTATTTTCAAATAAATAGTGCTTCATATTTATGGGTAGAAGGAGAAAAGAAATTCTCAAAAGGAAATATGGCCGAGTACAAAGACTCTGTGTATGCTTTTATCACTATAGATCTAGATAACAGAATAATAGAGACAAGAGGAACGCAAAGTCAATTTAAAGAACCTGCCCCCTCCACAAACGATTTTGCTCCAGGCGTTTTTGCAAGCATAAATGCTGGAATTAAAGATCGAACTGTCAGCTTTTAATGATGGAGAACCAATGATTGACTACAGGAATAAATTCTCTTTACGGGAAGGAAACAAAAAACGACGAAATTGGTCTTTATAGTTCAGACTCCCGACATTATGAACAGACACTAATTAGCAGATAAACCCATATGCATCTGAAGCTCGTAGTAAGTGAGCTAATGAATATTCTGGGATAACAATAATGCAAAAAAATGAAACAGATAGCGGAAGGATTTTTTGGAGAAAAAGCCATTATTACGCCTTATAACATCCGTAAGCAACAACAAAGCAACCCGATAAACCGACAACTCTACATTACTCATATCGGCTATTACCCCAATGCTAAGTTTCACTACAGAGAACGAATGGAAGGCGCAAGGGAGAACGTCTTTGTTTATTGTTCCGATGGCGGAGGGTGGCTACAAACAAGCAAGGGGAAGGCTGAAATACATAAAAATCAGTGCTTCATCATGCCCGCAAATAGCTACCACGCTTACGGAGCAAACAAAAACAATCCGTGGAGTATATATTGGTTTCATTTTCTTGGCGACAACGTATATCTATTTTCGTCTATAATAGGAAAAGTTATAAATATAGATGCTACTGATAGCAATCGCATTAACGATAGGCTATCTCTATTTGGAGAGATGTACGACAACCTAGAAATGGGATACAGTCCTGACAATCTTGAATATGCTAGCCTGTGCTTAAGTTATTTCCTCGGGAGCATAATGCACATAAATCAATTCCGAAGAGTTAGAAACATAAAAAAAATGGACAGCATACAAAAAAGCATAACCTTCATGAAAGAGAACCTAGAAAAGAAAATAAGCTTAGAGGAAATAGCGGAAAACTCAGGGTACTCGGTTTCGCACTTTGGGTCTCTGTTCACACAAAAAACATCCTTCTCGCCAATGACATACTACAATCAACTTAAGGTACAACGAGCCTGTTCATACCTTCAATTTACAGACCTGAAAATAAAAGAGATAGCTTACAAACTTGGCTTCTACGACCAGTTCCATTTCTCCAAAACCTTTACCAATGAAATGGGCTTGACGCCTAAAGTATATCGCAAAAGATATAAAGAAGAATACACACCCCTATAACTCTCAAAAAAACGCCCTTAATCCGTCCTATATATGCTCTCGACAGAATGTATAAGTAAGCCTTTAGATGTCACCCCTTCTATCACAACTGAATATTTTGAGGAGGCATCGGAGGAATAGAAGCTAAAATCGACACTCCCGTCGTCAGCAGTCTTAAGGCTAGGATTCCAATAAATCGTTGTTCGCATGTCGGGCACCGCACGCGCTCTCTGCTGGACAGTCTGATACTGAGGAGAATAAAAATCTTTTGCCCTTTGATACCCCAGCGGAGAAATATTTTTTATGTTTAAGGCACTTCTTGACAATGTTGCAATCCCTTCGCCCTCCTTGGTTGAAACCATTATAACACCATTCCCTCCACGACTTCCGAAGATGGCAGCCCCCGCATCTTTTACAATCTCGACCTCATCGACACTTTCAACTGGAATGCTTTCTAATAAATCGACATCTATTTCAATATCATCCAACAATATAAGTGGGGCACCGCCTCCACGTATTGATATATTATTACCAGTAACCATAACCCCTGCAAAGCGAGATAGAATCTGCAACATACTTCTTGCATGCATCTGCTCAATCTCATCCTCGGTAAACCTCGGATTCATAGCCGACGAATATGTAGAACGCCCCTTCTCGTCTGTCTTTTTTGCAGACACCTCAACACCCTTTAGATAAATCATACGCACCCCATTTACTAGCTCAAATTGTCGATCTGCTTTCTGTAGAAAATTGCCAAAATCTTTATGATGTGATAAAGGCGAGAATGGCAATGAGTACTTTGCTTCTGGGAAGGTTTCAGGATTCACAATAAGCTCAACTCCTTTACCTCCTTTCCGAGTCTGCCCCTGCACAACATATTTTATACTATCGGGCATCTCAAAATTTCTGAAACAGAAGTGCCCATGTTCGTTGGTTGTGGTAGTGCCAAACAAGCCAGCCTGTGTTGCAATGAGGGAAACAGGATAGCCTGCCGACAACTTATTGGAAAGCAGTCCACCTTTTAAAGCTCCACTAATCTCTTGGCTCAATTCCAGATAACTTTTAGGGACATCATAAATACCTTTCAAAACCTTTGGTATATCATACCTGCTCCAACCCTGTGTCATCATAAGCAAATCCAAATCAGACCTGACCCTCAAGCTACTGTCAGAGAAATAATACGCAGGGGCTTCAATATAACCCCTTAAATCAGAAGTCAATAACAAACTAGACAATATATTCACACATGTATCTGGACTGATGTCATTATCGTCTGTTATCGAAACGGAGAAGTTCGCAATGCCAGGCTCACCCTTTATATCAGATAAGCTAATTGAAGCATTTATCTTTTGTCTTCTATCGTAGTTTTCCTTGTCCGACGAGAAATTCATCTTTGCAAGATTTATTTTATTAACATTAAAAAACAAACGCTCGCTAAGGATATTAAGTTCCTTATCGGCAAGCAATATTTGAATTACACCCGATGGCAGTATATCTTTTTCGAGCATCACTAACTCTTTCGAATTATCCCATTCGGCGGCATATAACAACACGCCTTTTGATTGGATAATCAGATAAAACTGTTCATCAATCCCGACATCTATCGATTTATTTACTGCAATATATAGATGATCTTTCTGTTGCTGTGTTCGCAATGTAGCACAACTCAAATCTGCCGATGGAAGCTCGTAACGTTTTTCTACTCCTTTTTTGTTTCTACATATAGCAGTGTATTTATCGCTCGTATTGTTGAACAGTAACAAGAATTGCCCCATCCCTCGATGTTGAGATTTGAAATCGACAATAGTATCGCCATTATTATTCACCACTACTCCAGAAATATCCTCACCCAAGCCTTCGGAATTCAGTGCTTTGAAAGCCATGCAGTTCATTACTCCGGCAGGCAGATTGCCTCCTTCGGGCAAAAACGACACTTCAAAATCGTCAGGGAAAGGTATATGTATAAACTGCTTGTGGAACTTGCCAGCAACATCGTATTCTACGTATATCACCCTGTTGATTTTTTCAGTTGGTGTGTTTATGGAGGTTCTTACAGTCCCATCCTCATTCTGCCTATGAGTCCTGACTCCTTTATTGTCAGAGATCTGTATTTTATCTGGTTTTACCGACTCACCATTTTCAAGAGCAAAAAAGCGTAGCTCCACATCTATTTTTTTGTTATTATCCCGATATTCAAAAGATGCTTCAGTGCGGTACAGTGCTCCTAAAGGATCGCCAATTTTAAGAGCTCTCTTAAAGAAATACTCGCTTCCAAGCCCTTCCATAAATCGCGTATAAAATTGGAGTTGATAGTCGCCCTCGGGCAACTCCTCTGCCAAAGGAATATAACCACTATAGGCCCCATCTTGCGGTCTCACCTTCACTCTTACAACTACAGAATCAAGCGGATTGATTAGCTCTGCGTATATATACCGACTCGTCGTATCTGGTATATTCGACATGGCGTCAACCAAATGTGCTCGAAACCAGATATACTCGCCAGTGATATAAAACGACTTGTCAATTTGCACATATATTTTCTCCTGAGGATATAAACTCGCTTGCTTTGAAAACCGATACTCAACCGAATCCAAAAGTCCTGAGACTTTAACCTGAGCACTTAATGCATTTACCAAGACTAGCAAAACAATCAGTAGTAGTCCTCTTTTAATATTTGTACACGTATCTATGTTATCATTCATAAAAAAACAGTTTTACGTCTATCCCTCTTTACAATCCAAAAGCCATGTCGTGTCTTTATCCTCTTAGCTTTTACTAATGACTATTTATCAACAACTTGCAATCAGTTTTTATTTCTCAACTCTACTACCTTTGTTACATAATCACTCTTCTGCGTGTCAAAATTAATTGCCATGAAAGTTGAATTATATAATCAAGTATCTCAAAACAAGCGCCTCTATAACTCTTGTTTCCCTGCTAAAACTCTCGTTTCATGGGACTCACCAAGGCATCCGACACGCATCATCGGCGTAAAGTTATGTAAAACTACAGAATAAAACAAAATCAGAACAGACACAACTCTTAAGCTCAGTATATGCACTAGCTTACTTAGCATGTGCTACAATGCATACATCTGGGTTAAAATACTTTTCACATAATTGCAATATTCCGCCCCCTAAGCAGGAGGAATGACTTATGAAAGCACAAGACAAAAAAAAACTCCTAACAAACAACAACTTACGCAATCAGAAAAACTTCAAAACTCAACTTTAAAAAAATCAAGCTAAAAAAATAATATTTTTTTCGTTGATTATTTATTAAAAGATACTTACATTGCGACGCAAAAAGTTGGAAGAATTATGAGAGATAGCCATCTTAAATACGTTTTAAATATGCCAGAGATTTTTATTCCCTGCAATAGGAATTATAATATTCTAAACATAAGGCTCAAAAACGTATCAGCGCCAACAAAAGATGCTCTACTCGCACAATTTCAAAAAACGACAAATATCGGACAAACAGCAGCCAATAAAACTTGTAAAGCGCCTGTATATAAGACCATTCCCCCCCCCCCCCCCCGAAAAAACATACACCTGTGAACAATTGAGGTTCAGTCCTCTTATTACACACAAAGCAACTTCGTCACCATACGCTACCACAAGCTCTCTACAAAAGAGCCCTAAACAAGGCACCGAGCCTAAAACTGTATTCCTTATTTTATTAAAAATCGGTAACACCCTCGGTATATCTCAAACATTTAAAAAGAAAAATACTGCATCTTGCTTCCTTGCAAGTATGGGACCCATATTGCTCACTAGTGTAAGTAAGTTACATAAGTATGCCTACTTACGAATAGCATCACTAAATTTATTAATCTAAAAAAACATTACTACATGAAAAAATAAATACCTCGCATCAACATTTTGAGGGACTTTCCGCCCCCTCAGTTAAATCATATATCAGCTAGCAATAAATGCTTAATGATATAAAAATTAAAGCCTGTATATAAAGTCAATATCTGCGGTATATTAGTTGCGGCAGTACCTCCTCAACTCTCTAGCTCAGACCTTCTTCATTATAGATAGGCGCAAATTAACTTGATAACGTAATAAAATGAACAAGCTATTAAATAAAAAACACAACAAGATAAATTTAAGCTTATTATCAAGCAGGTTTATACCATATAGAGTTGGAACATTATTAATAATTGCGCTAATAATTAATACTAGCGTCAACGATGGTACTGCTCAATCTCTATTTGCATCTACACATTCTGGAGATGCGAAGACCGAGTCCTCTTCTTCATTTGTTTTGCAACAAGGGAAAAAGAAGATAAGTGGCAAAGTTAAAGACGCAAATGGCGAAGTCCTCACAGGTGTGAATGTTTTTGTAAAAGGAACAACAAGCCATAGCACAATAACAGACTCAGATGGTAATTTCTCTCTCGCAGATGTTCCGTCTGATGCAACCATCGTATTTTCTTTTATTGGCATGAAAACACAAGAAGTGCAGGTGACTGGGAAATCAGACTTCAACATAACTCTCGATACAGATGCAATAGGCATTGAAGAAGTTGTAGTATCTACTGGATATCTATCTAAAACTCGCAAAAGAGACTTAACAGCATCCGTTTCAAGCGTACGCGCAGAAGACTTGGAGAGCATTCCTGTGACTAGCGTTTCAGAGATTCTCTCAACACAATCTACTGGACTTCAAAGCGTTAATCTAAGTGGCGCACCAGGAGCAAGAGGAAACCTTGTAATCCGAGGCAACACTGCCATTTCAGGAGATTTAAATGCCAATACTGCATTTAGCAATCCTCTCTATGTTGTAGATGGGGTTCAGACGTCACTAGAAGACCTTGCTGGCTTCAATGTGTCTAACGTCGACTTTTTAGCCTCACTAAATCCAGCAGACATAGAAAGTATTGACATTCTAAAAGATGCTTCTGCTGCAGCGATCTTTGGTTCCAGAGGCGCAAACGGAGTTATCATTATAAATACAAAAAAAGGAAAAGCTTTAGACAAACCAGAATTCACTTTTTCTGCCAATTTTGGAATTCAACCACAACCAGAACTTGTACCAATGCTAGTTGGAGCAGCAGAACGTCGAGCAAAAATGAACATGATAAACACATGGTGGGCAGACAAGGAGTTGCAAGACAACGATACTCCAATCATGTTAACTGACAGTCTAAATCAGGCATTCAACAACAACATAGACTATCAAGGATTGTTCTACCAAACTGGCGTACAACAACAATACAACTTTAGTATGAGGGGTGGCGCAGAGAGCTCAAACTATAGAGTCTCTCTCGGATATAATGATAATAAGGGGGTGGTTACGGCTACAGGATACAAACGATACACATTCACAGGAAACATAAACTCTAAAGTCGGCAAACGATTCCGCAATCAGCTACAAACCAAAGTAATGTTTTCTGACCAACAGACTGGGCAAGGAAACCCATACAGCTATCCAAACAGATACAGCTATGACTTAAACACCAACTTGCCAGTAAACCCTAGCAACCTACAATCATCGTTATTCTACCTTTCGGAAGATAAAATAAAATCCTTACAAGGCGAGCTAGACGCGAGATTAAATACAGACGAGACAGTGCAAACCACCGTTTCAAATCTTGCTCAGCTAGATATTATAGACGGCTTGAGTTTAAACAGTCAGCTCACCTTTGTTTACGACAGTAACAAAAAGAATTTTTACGAACCTTCTTTAACAAGACCCAACGGAGACGGATTTTCAAGCTATTCGCTATACAACAGACGCAATTACTCCACCGACACATATTTAAGTTACTTTAAAACAATCAGCAAGCATAGTGTTACAGGCTTATTGGGAATGAAAACCGACTACAATAAATATGAGGACATGGGAATATCTGCCATTGGCTTTGGCAGCGATGCTATACAGGTTATAAACAGCCGCTACACTAAAGACGAAATTGGCGGTTATACAGACATCGAGGCAAATGCTTTGCTGTCATATTTTGCACGCTTCAGCTACAAATTCAACGACCGCTACATCATAGAAGGAAACCTAAGTATCGATGGTTCATCTCGCTTCGGCAAGGATGTTCGTTGGGCCAAGTTTCCTGCTATATCTGTAGCATGGGTATTATCTGACGAACCCTGGTTAAAATCGCTAAAAGACAGCTTCCTTGACTTTGCCAAGATAAAATACAGTTATGGAGTAAATGGCAAACAATTCACAGAAAATTATTTGAGATATGGAAGCTACGATCTAGGATACGGGGGCACTCCGTACAATACCAATCAAATGGTCGTTTCTTCCTATGGAGGAATCACAGGAATAGTACCAAATTACGGTGCCATCGGCAATAACAAACTTTCATGGGAGAATTCTACGCAATGGAACTTTGGAGTCGAATTGGACATGTTCAAACATCGATTAAGTATCACCTTAGATGCTTACAACAAAAAAACCAATAAATTATTTTTCGATGTCGCGTTTCCGGCCTATTCTGGATACAATAAAGCTAAAGCAAATGTTGCTGGTGTAATAAATTATGGGTGGGAAAGCATGGTTAATTGGCACGTATTCCCACGCACCAACAATCTACGCCTTGAGTTGAGTTGCGGTCTTTCTCACAACGAAAACTATGTAAGTAAACTACCTAGTGGAAACAGAGATTACAATGGTAACGATTACGGCTACGTAGTAGGATTACCTCTGAACCTATACAAAATGTTTATCAATGACTATATAATAGATGATTTATCACAACTACCTGTAAATCCATATACAGGAGAACCACTAGCAGGAAAGGGAGCTTGGGCAAACATCCGTCCAGGATTTCCTATATGGAAAGACCTAAATGGAGATTATATCCTAAATGAAGAACATGATCTACAATTAGCGCGTGACTATTCTCCTACTCCCGACTTGCTAGGTTCATTTAACATAAACCTACAATACAAAGGATGGTATTTAAGAGCTTACAGTCAGTTTTCGTTTGGCGCAGATATCAAGAACACAGTTCTAAATAGCTATATGGATTCGTATGACAGAGGTGGTACTGGCTGGGCAAAAAATGGTTTAGCCGATTTAAGCATGCACTCATTTTGGACCACCCCTGGCGACGGAGCCGCAGGAGTCCGCTTCCCCGCCTTATATCCATCATCATCAAGTCTGGGTTCTTTTTACGGATTTAGAGGATCTCAAACCTTGTGGCTAGAAAGTGGCGACTATTGGAAGATCACCAACGTTTCGTTGGGTTACACCTTTGAAAAAAACAGCTTCATAGACAACATCGGTCTAAGCAGACTTCGTCTATATACCTCCGTATTAAATCCATATCAATGGCAACGTTCGAAGGCCGTAGTCGATGCATCACTCGTCAATGCAAAAGGGCATGTCCTTGGCAATGGCTACCCTCAAGCATCTACTGTTTCGTTTGGTGTTGATTTAAGATTCTAATTTAAAAAATTATTACCATGAAAAAAATATTATTCATATCCTTACTCTCATTCTTAATGCTTGGCTCTCAAAGTTGCAATAATCTACTTGACCAAGAGCCCGTCAGCATTACGCATCCTGATGTTTTTTGGGTAAATGAGAGCAATACAGAACAAGCATTAGCAGGTGCTTACGGCTTACTAAAATACGCAATAATGTATCAGGCAAATTTCATGTATTGGGGCGAGTTTACAGGTATGACTTTTATGAACAGTCAGAGTTGGATAAGCGATTACATTGAAAATAGTGGCAACTATGTGATGGCCTACCGCAATGGCTCGCGAAACTGGAAGGATTTGTACAGAGCCGCGAACTGGGCTCTCACCATAGAGCACTACGTAGATGGCATGGCGGACGAGCTATTCTCCAGCCCAGAGGAGAAAAAGAGAATAATCGGCGAAGCTGCATTTGTACGCGCATTAAGCTATTTTTACATTACTCGTATATGGGGAGACGCACCGATAGTAACAGAAAACATAGAATCGTCGGACCAATTAATTACCGAAGAGGGATATGTTGTCGAAGTTCCGCGTTCGTCAGAGCTCGATGTTCTAAAGCACGCCCTATCGGCAACTAACAAGGCAATAGAGAACCTAGAGTACTCTAGTCCAGGACAAGGTGGTTGGGCAATTCAAGCGAACAAAGCTAGCGCCGAAGCTCTAAAAGCTCACATCGCTCTTTGGTACGCCAGTCGCGACAAAGACAACAACGAAATGCTACAGACCTGTGTAAATGCAGCCACATCTGTAATAAACAATAGCAATGCCGTGTTAATAGACTATGTTAACGAAGGCAAAGAAGCTTACGAAAGCATGTGTGAAGGTCAATCAAAAACTGGACTATTCGAAATAAACATCAGCACCGATGTAAATGAATCTTTTCGGATGAATGAAGGAGATTCGCATTATACTGGACTGACTCTTAACTACCCTGTTTGGAAATCTAAGAACACCAATAAATCTCCCAAAATAGATCCTGAATGGTATGGTAACGAATTTATGGCACAAGACGAAGATTATGCAAACGACGTAAGAAAAGAACTCTTCTTTTACGAATATAATCAGCCCGACGAAGCATTTGTTACCAAATACGAATTGCGCTCTCAAGATCCAGATTCGGAAGACCCATACGCACAGTTTTCTGAAGCCAACATACTAATATTCAGATTAGCTGACATATACTTACTACGAGCAGAGGCTTATGCAAAGTTAAACAAAGGCGGGCTCGCAGTAAGCGACCTGAACCTGACCAGAAGCAAGGCTGGAGTTGCTCCTTACACAGGAGCTACAGACCGCGCCAGCTTAATAAAAGCAATATTTAACGAACGTGCCATAGAATTTGTTGCCGAAGGACAATCTGGGTTTGATAGAATACGCATGGACTATTACTACGAAGGGGTATCTTGGATGAGTAGAGATCGTATTACTAAGGAAGGATACTTCTGGCCTATTGCTTCCGACGTAATATCGATAAACCCTGCAATCGTTCAAACAGAATATTGGCGAGGTAAAGTCTAACAAGACAAAGCTTCTACAAAAACAACATTAATAAATTAAAAATTCAAATAAGTGAAAAAACTACTGATAATATCCATGATTGCAATTATTTTTGCATCATGTAAGAATGACGACTACCTCATAGACGGTGGAATCAGCGATGCTAACGTAGGAACCTCAACATTAGCGTATTTAAAATCACACCCACAGCTCGACACCTTCGCTATTCTAATAGAGCGCGCTGGATTAGAAGACAAAGTCAACAGCGAATCAACTGTTTTTGTCGCAAATAATCGTTCCATAAACAGATATATAGATATAATCTTAACTGAACTCAGGGAAGAAGATCCTGCGGCAAAATACAATATTGACAGCATCCCTCAGGACATCCTTACGAAGTATATGGGAAGTTATATTTTTGATGGAAGAATTACTCGCGACGATTTAAAAAAGGAAGGAAAGGTATATACATCCTCCAATGGAGAGGTGCGCAGAATATCCTTAGAACCCGTCTTATCAGGCGAGATTTCCTATGGAGACAATCTAAGCAACCCTCCAAAATATGTATATCTAACATACAAAGGTGGAGATGATTGGGACAGGTGGGACGATATCACAGACGACACAAAAATTATCATCCGAACCTCGAATCTTATTTCTACCAACGGTGTAATACACGTATTACAAGGCACCCATGTCTTATTCAACACCAAGAGCGAGTAAAACATTTAAATTACAATAAAAATGAAAAATATATTATTCATAATACTTTTATTTTCATGCCTAGTAGCATGTCAGCAACCCGAGGTTGGTTATTTAAGCAAAAATATCCATGCCTTAGAAGACACAATTTTTGTATCTAGAGGGGTTTTTATGACCTCGGCAGCACCATCGGCAGAATCGTCTACCTATCCATTGACATGGAGTATTACAGAGATACTAGACAAAAATGGCAAGCCTACAGATGAGCTTTCTGCTAAACACGACATTCAGATCTGGACAGAAAGCTTCAATCCAGACACCGACACTACGCTAGAATTAGCTAAGTCTAAGCTCAAAATGTCTGCCGAACCTAGCATAAAAATAAACTCGATAAGCGGAGAACTTGCCTTTACCCAAGCCAGCAAGTTTGTTGAAAATGAAATTTTCATGGTAAACGCCAATGTATCGAACGTTAAAGGACAACTTCAGATCGACAGTTTCGTAGTTGTAAAGTTCCTTCCTTTCAGGGCTGTCGAATTCCCTGCTGAAATGCGCTCTAGAATTAACCTGATCAAAAATGATGGTAGCAAAAAGGCCTTATACACATCTACTATAACAAATGACAATGACGACGGAGTTCCTAGTGTCTTGGACGGTACTCATCCTTATTTTAGCGTGCTTAAAACCAACGAAGAACCAAAACTTGGCATTAAAGCTAGAATGACAATTACAGATAGCCACAACATCCCTATCCCATCAAAGGACATACTATTTTATCCAAGCGGATCCAGCTACATGCAAAATTTCCACGACAACTCCACAGAAACAGAACAAGATGCCAACAGCTACACATTTAGCCTCCCCGCCCCTCCATTCCCTCAGTTTGGAAGAAACTACACTGGAAACTCCTCGTATCTAATGTACTACCTTAGTTCTCAATCAGCATTCACACTTGACAAAGCTGCTTACGAGAAAGATTATGGACCTCAGGACTGGAGCAATTACAAAACCAACAGTAATGGCGACATAATCTGCGAGGCATATATTCGCTGGGCTATAAAAATACGCGACAACGGCTTCTGGGATTTAAAAATGAAAATACCATACTCAAAAGTCTTATAAGAATAAGCCGTTTCCCAATCGAAGGACTATTCTTTACTATTGATAAAATCGCTGTGCACAAGAAGTGTACAGCGATTTATATTATTTCTAAGGCTTAACACAAGAGACGCATTGGCTCAACCAGGGTTTAATTTTCTAGTTCAGATTCATCGCGTTATGGACAGACACTACCCATTCTTTTCAACCTCCCCTCTTCGACGTCCAGCTCCAACTTATACTCAGGAATAAGTTTTACATTATTAAGTGTCGCATTAAGAGCCTTAGTTCCAGCAGTCTCGTCGTCAAAATAAACAGGAGCATCCTTATCCATTGCAGTCAGCTCTAACAATAGAGATTTATTTGCCAGCTCGAAGCTCAATCTATTCAGACCTACCTCCCAGGCAGTTCCATTATAAAAATCATCAGCAACCAAACGATGATTAAAATATATTCTCCCATCATTCCCAGTATAATTTATTTGCATATACACATTAGACAGATTATCTGAATACCTTTCTGGCAAGAGCAACGAATACCTTTTTTTTGCACCAGCAAATTCTCCAGACAAGCCAATACTTGAAACAAGTTCAGGCGCAGAAAAACCATTATAACTAGAGGCTTTAAATATCGACGGGTAGGTGTAGGAGTCCTTTTTTATCCAAGATTCGTCGCTTAACAACGAAATCCTGTCAGCATTAAAATATTCCACATCAAGTTGTGCCTCAAATGCTCCTTCACCAAGAGCAAAGGGGAAATCTAGAATTAGTTTATTCTCGCCCTTTTGCACATAACCGGTCAAGTCTATGGTATTTACAGCGTTTGGATTGATTTCCGAATTTACCCAAACAGAATTAAGTTGCAATTTAAATTTCGATTTTGACGCTATTATTAGCTGTGCTCTTTTTATTCGCGACGGATTGCCAAGATTAAATTCTTTCAAAAAGAAACGATGGAGTAATTTATTATGGTTATTCAGCTCCGCAACATTACACGTTTTTAAACACTTGGCCCCATCCAATGGTTTTATCTCTTGCACCTTTAGGTCCAATGTTTTTTCTGGCACAGAGAACTCAAAGTGAGAAAACACTTTCTCAGAATTAGCTCTCTCGTTCAATTTATCAATCTTAAACGAGTTAGACTCTCCGTAAGCGTGAAGCTTATCCACATTCATGTACATATTAGCATTAGAAAGGAAAAGGATCTTTTCCTTTTCTCCTTTGAAAAGCCAAGCTTGTTTTGCTTCAGACTTATTCAGCACTACAATTTGCTGTTGCTCGCCTGCTTTGCTTTCTATGCTAACAACACATTCTTTACTAGGATTTAACCCACTAAGCAAGTAATCTCCATTCTTCCGCCTCACTTCCCCAGTCGAACTACTTATGGACTCAATATCATCACCTTCAAACAAGAATTCTGGCGATGAAACGGCATCCTCCATAAACACCCATTTATTTCCTATATGACACAGTGGCTGTGCGGTAGCATATTTAAGCATCATATCGCCCAATTTAAAGTTAACTGGCCAAATGAACATCGAGCTATCTGCAATGCTAATAGGCATCGACGGCACATTTAGCATTTCGTCCATTAGCTTTATCGAGAACTGAACATCTTTTACAGACGGCTTTTCGTTATGCCTACAGTAATTCAATCCAAATAAATACGCCGACTTGCCATCCGATCGCAGGGCATATTGCAACTCTGATTCTTTTGTCGCCAGAACCGACTGCATAGGCGCTAGTCTATCTCCAAACTCACCCAAAAAGTAATGTAATTTCTTGATTTCATGATAAGACTTATTTAGCTTACCCGACTCCCTTATAGCACCCTGAAAATCATAAGATATCACCGGAGTTTGATTCCAATATCCAGTTTCGTACTTATCCTCCTCCATCGTTGTTAACACTCCGTGTGGATTTGAACCTCCTGCGAACATATAATATCCAGGCATATTACTACCTCCTCCCAGTTTTGCTAACACTAAACCCAGCCCATCAATAGAATTTATTTTCAGTCTTCGATGTTCCGTATTCATAACTCCGACCCCCATCTCGCAAGTAAAATTAGGATAGGTATCATAACCAAGAGAGTTTCCTTTACTCGTACTGATGTCGCTACCTATATCTGCGTTATCACGATACAAAGAGAATCGGAAATCGACACAATTTGTATTTCGATTTAAGCTCCCTGCCCAAGGTTGATCTGGATATGCCCCCCACAAAGGTATTACCTCGTATTGAGGCACAGAGGCGTTGCCCCAGCCAGTAACAGTATATAGAGGAACATCCAAGCCATGTTTTAACGCAGTCGCCTTTAACCATTCAATATGCAGCTCTCCTTTTTTCCCAATGCGATACTCATTTTCCAGTTGTATTCCAATTACAGGCCCCTCGTCTTTATAGAGCAGACCTTGCAATTGTTGCGCTACCTGCTGATACCACCTGTCGGCATAATGCTGATAAACAGGGTCATTAGAGCGGTCATTCAAGCATGTTTTTGTCAATATCCAATCAGGAGAACCTCCATTTCTGACCTCGGCATGACACCATGGTCCAATTCGTGGGTATGCATATATTTCATGTTTAGCGCAAAGTTTCAGAAACTCGCGTATATCTTTATTACCTGTCCATTCAAACTGCCCTTCAATTTCTTCATGATGTATCCAAAGGACATAAGTAGCAATAATAGTGATACCATTAGCCTTCATTTTCAAAATCACATCCTCCCATTGCTCTCTGGGTATACGGCTATAATGCACCTCACCCATCACTGGCATAACTGTTTTTCCTGCAATAGTTAAGTATTTATTATTTACTAAAATCTCTTTTCTCTTAGGTCCTGGATTCCCCATTTTTAGTTGACCCTCTATTATATCTGTGTCAACAGAAGATGCATCAATTAAATATTTGTTCTGCCCATAAGTAGAAAGAACACTAATAAGTAGCCCAATACTCAATAAAAGATTTTTCATATGCTTATAATTTAATTATTAACCAACAACCTACAGGCAAACAGGACGTTCCTCATTTGCCACACTTATCCAATCAATATAATCACCCTCGCATGTAACATCAGCATTATTAAATCAACACTTTAGGACAAAGGTACAGTTAATAATCTCGTTTTGAAATGTAAGGGAGCACTAAAAGCATGTAATTTTTAACGACCTGGTGGGTCATTAGCAACACTACCCGAAATAGCCTAATCGCAATGGTTATTTCGGTTCGAATGATACCGCCCATTTCGGTTTAACCGTGCCACGCTTTTCTTTTTTATTGCAGTAGGTCGGCGCACTAAAAAGACACTCGGGATTGTTACTGATTCCCTACTGCCGTCAGAAGCAAAAAAGATTTTTACTGACGGACTAATTGCTTATAAGTCTCTTATAAAAAGCAAAATACACAGAACAGTAAATAAATGTACCAAGTACGTAGAACGCCTATGCAGACGCAGTATCTGTTACAGCCGTCAAACTATAATGCTGATTAGCTTATTAAAAATC
The DNA here is from genome assembly GCA_047974415.1 of Bacteroidales bacterium. GTDB lineage: Bacteria > Bacteroidota > Bacteroidia > Bacteroidales > Prolixibacteraceae > JBKEAJ01. The sequence continues at coordinate 47,013 of JBKECH010000012.1, forward strand.
TACTTCTGGTTTGGATAACTCCCCCCCCGAAATTATTGAAAAAAGTCATGTAAATATTTATTTTTCGACATTTAATATTTACCTTAGTCCCGGAGATTTGTAGTTTTACTCAGTATTGAGCTTGGAAGTATTATCAGGATTAAAACAGTTTATCACATGAGTGAGGGTTTATCTCAAAGCAACAACGGAGGAGCAGAAGGCGGTGACAACAGCTACTTCGACCAAGTCAGCAGCAACATCAGTGGCTCCTTAGGAGTGCAGGTCGACGGGATATCGCAGGGCGTGAGCAGCATCAGCGACACTATCAGCAACGACAATCTGTCGATTTCGACAAAAGCTGCGGCAGTAGGCTTGGGAGGGGCAGAAGTGGGCATGCAGGCTATGGGACTCATGGGTGCCGTCGGCACTGCCATCGAGGGTGCAATACTTCCTCTTCTAGGAGCTTTGGGATTGAAGGGCTTGGCGTGCCTGCCTATCAGCAAGCAGCTAGACCCAGTGATGGGGATAGACATTCACATGGTGAATCTACCTCCCTTTGTAAACCCCGTGCCTATGCCACACCCCTACATCGCAATATTGTTTCGGGCTAAGGATTTTGCTTCGGTGGCTGTATCGAGCGTTATTCCGCCGCCGCCGCCCCCTCCCGACATAGAAATAGATGAAGAGACTGGCATCACCGAAGAACAACAGCAGGAGCTGAACAAAAACAAAGCCCTTAACCTTACTCACATGGCGGCAACAATGGCGGTGGGAATGCTCGGTGCGACGGTAAAGATAGGAATGTTCCTGCCTCGTGCCGTAGCCGGAAATCCAAGCCGTGAGATACCGCACTTCCCAATGGGTGCAGGATTTCATAATTTGTTTAATTGGGCGCAGAAAGATGTAGGGCATGCTTTTATGGGAAGCCTATTCACTCTTGCCGATGGCGACCCCTTTGCAGGAGGAACAGCACACCTGCACATGAGTTGTTGGGACTTGGGGAGCCCTTCCGTTCACGATGCTAGACCTAGCAACAACACCGAAAAAGATGCTAATCCAAAAATCAACATATACCTACCAGTCAGCCTAGTAACTCCCATTCCTCCATCTCGGCAGATACTCACAA
>JBKECH010000144.1:0-4589 GCA_047974415.1 Bacteroidales bacterium
GATAAGCACCAGAGGCTCTCAGTCCTGTTATCTCTCCTGTTTGCCAAGCGTCGGGCAATGCGGGCAATACCTCAACCAGAGGCAGCTTCTCGCCCTTAACTATTTTGGTTTCATGACTTTGCAAAAGCATCTCTATTATCCCTGCTCCTGCTCCAAAGTTGCCGTCAATATTAAAAGGCGGACACGATGCCAACAAGTTTGGTATCAGTCCTGCTTTGCGTCTGCCGCCGGGTACAAAAAGATTATTCAATATCTTGTAAGCGTGGTTGCCGTCTTTTAGGCGTGCCCAGCAACAAGTTTTCCATGCCATTGCCCAGCCTGTGCCTGCATCGCCACGTATTTCCAGTGTGCGTTTAGCGGCATCGAACAACTCAGGTGTTTTATCCTTTGTGATTTCATTGCCCGGCGACAAAGCATACAAATGCGAGATATGGCGATGGCGTGGATCTACTTCCTTATACTCTTTATCCCACTCCAACAACTGCCCTTTTGTGCCGACTTGATAAGGCTGCATTTTATCCAGCTTTTGCTGTAGAATATTGGCAAAATCTGTGTCTATATCCAATATCTTAGATGCTTCTATACAATTGGCAAACAGCTCCCTGATTATCATAATATCCATTGTTGCACCTTCGCAAAACGCTGTACGGTAGTCTGCCCCAGCAGGGAAATACCCTGTCTCGGGCGACGAGCCTATCGGAGTAGTGTAATATCCTGCATCATTGAGAACCAACCAGTCGTTCAGAAATTCGGCTGCTCCTTTCATTGTCGCCCAATAATCTCTCAAAAACTCTTTATCTTGCGTATAGCTATAGTGTGTCCATATTTGCTGACAAAGCCAGCCGCCTGACATTGGCCAGAACGAACACCATGCGTTATCGACAGGTAAAGCACTACGCCATATTGTGGTGTTGTGATGAGCCACCCAGCCCTTAGCCCCAAAACTCTCCCGAGCATGTTGCGCCCCACTGACAGACAACTCTTTGGTAAAGCGAAGTACAGGCTCGCTACACTCGCTCAAATTGGCGGCCTCGGTCATCCAATAGTAAATCTCGGTGTTTATATTCATCGTGTAGGCACTCGCCCACGGCGGTATTATCATATCATTCCATATACCTTGCAGATTAATAGGCTGACCACCCTCGCGAGAAGACGCTATTGTCAGATAACGAGCATATTGCATAAACAAAGCAACAAAAGATTGGTCATTGCCATCCCTAAAAGCTGCTAAACGCTCGTCGGTAGGAAGTTGGCTTTGCTCTGTAAGTTCTCCCAGTGAGAAATGCACCCTGCCAAACAGCTCCTGATAATCAGCAAGATGAGTACTCCTAAGCTGTTCGTAATTTTCTTCCAATGCCTTACCGACATTGGCTTTCGTGACTACTGACGGATCTACACCCTCCTTACTCGGACTCTTATCGAAGCCATTGAAGCTAGTGTCTCCCGAGAGAATAATTGTTGCCTCGTCTGCACTTTCAATATACAAACGATTACCCTCTACTCGCAGCTTTCCGCCTTTTAACTTCACCGCTACCCTGCCTTGATAGAATGTTCCCTTGCCGCCCATCTTATCGCCATACATGACAGGTTCTGTGCCGGGAATCTGCTTACCGTCTTTGTCAAACAACTCCGGATACATCCATTCCTGCCCCCATGCCTTTATTTGCTTGACAGTTCGACGTATCGCCACTGCCGGTGCTTGTCCGTTCATCACAAGTTGCTCACCCTCAATGCTTGACACTGCCGTTGGATGCGCACCTTGCAACTCAAGGTAACATGAAATTTTACCGCTCTTAGAAGCCGTAAGCTGTGTAACTATGATATTGTCGGGAAAACTTGCAAATGTCTCACGCTTGTAGTCTACGCCTGCATGAGTATAAGAAGTACGGCAGATTGCATCCGAAAGGTCTAACTCCCTGCGGTAGTTCGTTGTGCCTTCTGCGTGTCCAAATCCTATGTATAAGTTGCCGAAAGGCTGATAACAGTTCTGCGCAGGACCAAGCCATTCTTTGGCTACAATACTATTAACACTGTCGAGCTTGCCTGCTTTTATCAGACCTCGCACCTCGTCAAGACGCTTGGCAAAATCTAATTTTACGTAGCGTTGTCCCGGCTCGCCCGAATATAACGTGTTTTCATTCAACTGAAACTCTTCCTTTTCAAGTCCACCATAAACCATAGCCCCAAGAATACCGTTACCGATGGGCAAAGCCTCGTACCAATCAGTGGCAGGTGCCTTGTACCAAAGTTTTAAATCTTCACTCTGAGCAAAAAGCGTACTGATGCTCAACAAAATAGTTGCAAGAAAAGTTATTGCGCGCATAATCATAGTTTAATTCTAAATTAATACAAGCAAAGATAATAGCTTTATTCTATTTATCAAAAATAACTTGTGCAACATATTGCATACAATAAAATACACCGTCTGTCAGATTAAGTCAGTATTGAGAAGCAAAACAGTCCCATTCCAGATGGATAATAGTGCTGCCAGTTCTGTCGGTTATTCTTGCCGTATATAATGTTTCAGAAACATTATTCCTTTTACAATCGTATTTGATATTCATAATCTGGATAACGAGCCAAGATTAACGAGTCTAGCAATTTATGATTTTTCCCCAAATTTAATTCATAAATTTCTCTTGAGTATGCCTTTCCTATAAACCACTCATAATGCTCTTTATCACTATCTACATTTAGTACATTACAATAAATTTGAATCAGTGTATCTAAATGCTTTCTGTTATGAATGTGTGTTTCGTATTTTTCTTTCGAGTATGCTTTACCTACATAATCTTCATAATATAACCTTATTTCATCCTTAGGTATAGGCGATATGGAATCATTCTGTTTTGCTATATTGACATTAACAAGCTGATTACTGTTTATCGCTTTATAATCATTTTTCTTTACACATGAAATAAAAACGATGACCAATAGACATGAAATAAGTATCTTCCTCCTATTTCTTAATTTCATTATTATTTCTTATAACTTGTTCTTTAATTATATCACTATAGGCTTTGGCTTTTTCGGGATTATTGGTCTTAAAGTCCTTCCATGCTTGCGTTCGCCTTAATCCAACCCACGACATTGCTTGATGCCAATCTTCTGTGTGATAACTCGGTACAACTTTGTCCAATTCTATTAGTTGTTGATCAAATTCCTTCATTCCCTCAACTAACTCTTGACGATTAAAAGCACCCATTTGATTATGGTGAGCACCTTCTCGAGACATAAAATCAAGGTGTCCAGGGAATCCGTCATAATAAGTCTGTTTATACCTTTCAAACATTCTTGCATGAATTCCTTCATGTAAAAGTGCAAGGAAAACAAATGTTTTATCAACATTCAGATTCCCACCAGAAGAGAGCAAATCCTTATTTATTATTATCCTATGAATTCCATATCTTCCTACAGGATTATTTGGAGATAAATAAGCTTCTGTCCTAGCCGCATTATTGGAGCCAGAAAGTGAACCGTCGCTTTCTCTTAATTGAGCTAGATGCACATATACGTTATTTTGATCTTTGTAAAAACTTTTCATGACATCTTGCCAAACACTATTTGAAACAGCTAGTTGGTAGAATGTATTTACAGAAGAGTTTGATTGTAGTATGCTTGTTGGTATCACCTTAGCTCCATCCGGGTCCACCAACATCACCGGATTATTCATTGTATAGCAGTACGGTGAGTGGGCGGGATACTTCTCCGCTAACGGATCACCCCCATACCACACACTCACTCTCGGATTATAATACCTCGCCCCATAATAATACAGCCCAGTCTCACTGTCATACTCCTTGCCGTTAAACAAGAAAGGCGTGTTCCAAGTGTTGTTGCGTTCTTCAAGGAAAACCTCGCCGAATGGCACATACTCGATGTGCTGCACCACTTCGCCGTCTAAATTAGTTATATATGAGGCACTTCCAAGGTGGTCGGGGTGGTAGTAGAATTGGAGTTTTTCGTAGGTGTCGCCACCAACAGGGATGCTTTTTAGCTGTGGGCTGGCATCGTTGCAACAGAAGCCTGCGCCGTTTACGTAGTCGTCATTATCCTTGGCGTAGTAGTCTACTTCGAACAGTTGATAATTATCTTTTATCACTTGTTGGAGGGCAGAATATTTACTCTTATAATCAGGCATTTCCGCACCAGAGACCTCTGAACCAGCGTACTCTTCCCTTCTCGGGTCAACACCAAGGCTGCCTACATCACCTAATTTAGAGACTATTCTTTGACTGCCTATATGGATGTGCTTAGTGTATTGTCCGCCTTGTTGGAGAACAAGGTAGGGGTTTACATAAAGCGTGTAGTTTTGGTTGTGCGTGTAGCCGCCACTGAAAGTGCTGTTCACGTGGATGCCTTCGCTTGCGCCGTGGAGTTTTATGGTTCTTTCTCCGCCTGCATCGTAAAAATATGAGCTTACATAGCCGTTATCGCAGATGGCACGGAGGCGGTTTTCTTCGTCCCAAAGGAGGCTGCGTTCGCCAATGGGTTGATATGTTTGGTGCAATGTATTCATATTTTCCTCAAAGCTAGGAAAAAGATATTGAAAATGCAAACATGGAGCTACACAATAGCATCATTCTCAA
>JBKECH010000032.1:0-34842 GCA_047974415.1 Bacteroidales bacterium
CCAAATACTCGTCATTGGTAAAGTGCTCTAAATGATTGCTTCTAACGTGTTGCAGATGCAGTTCTGCCATTGCTCCTAAGCGCAGAGCGGATTTTGGGTAATTATACCAACCATGCAAAGATATAAAATCATGCCTATTGTGTTTTATGCTATTTATCAATAGTTTATGAACAAACAGCACGAAAAACAACAAGACTGGAGCTTTACCGAATTCAGTTGCATTTGAGGGTTGAATTCAGCTACTATTAACACCAGAGTAAGATTAAAATCTACCACGAATGCTTACCTTTGCGTCATGAATATAGGAAACAATAATAAAAAAGCGGTGGTGCTCTTGTCGGGTGGACTAGATTCTACCACGGCGTTGTATCTTGCCAAGTCGCAGGGTTTCGACTTATATGCTCTGACAATTAATTATGGTCAGAAGAATATTGTGGAGTTAGAAAAGGCAAAGAAGCAGGCAGAGCTGACAGAGGTAAAAAAGCACTTTATTCTCGACATGCAGATGAGCTTGTGGGGTGGCTCGGCAATGACCGATAACAGTATTCCTATTGAAGATGGCGATGTAAGTAGTGATAGCATCCCGACAACCTATGTGCCTGCACGCAACATGATTTTTTTGTCGTTGGCGGCATCCGTTGCTGAAACGGTAGGCGCTCAAGATGTTTTTATAGGGATAAGTCAGGTAGATTATTCGGGGTATGTAGATTGCCGAGAGGAATTTATCAATGCTATGCAATTGGCGGTGAACCAAGGCACTGTCTGTGCGGTTGTCGACAAGATGCCTATCCGCCTGAATACCCCTTTTATAAATATGACCAAAGCCGAGGAGATTAAGCTTGGCATTGAGCTTGGTGCTGACTATAAATATACGCACACATGCTATGCTCCACAAACAAGTCCTTGTGGCAAATGCGATAGCTGTATGCTCAGGGCAAAGGCTTTTAGCGAAGCCGGGATTGCAGACCCCGCACTATCATAAAGTCAGAAATGGAGAATATATTTTTAGCTCGAATGGGAGTTTTCCCAATACTGTTTGATGCCAAAGGCAAAAGAGTTGCAGAAATATCGACAACAGGACTCCCCCTCCCTGGCACCATTCAGGGCGAAGGCAGAATGATGGGGGTTCCGTCTATATTTGTAAGACTGGCTGGGTGCAACTTGTCTTGCCATTGGAAGCTAGAGGATGGCTCGGTAAGTGCCTGCGATACTCCACATGCTTCGCTCGACACTTCGGGCAGGGAGAAATGGGCAATTAACGATGTCATTAGCACCTTGCGCAGAAATCTTTGCAATATAAATCATGTGGTAATCACAGGAGGCGAACCGTTTATACAGCCCAAACCATTGAAGAGTTTGTGCAGATCCATTAAAGAAAAACTGGCTTGCCATGTGTCCATAGAGACCAACGGCACTACTAATGACGATGGGGTGTTGCCATGGATAGACTTCTTTAGCATTTCGCCAAAGCTAAAAAATGCCATGCAGTACAGCTGTCACATCCCGAAAAAAAAACTAAATATAAAATCTATACAGAAGATAATAAACCACTGTAAAACAGAAAATAAAGGCTTCCAATTAAAATTTGTTGTGGCAAACTATGGCGAAGATCTGGAAATAAAAAAAGACTTCCTAGACCTTCTTTATGGCTGGACAAACGGCGATATTTACATAATGCCACTAGGCTCGACAGAAAAGGAGCTTCGCCTAAGTTCAAAAAAAGCCTTTACGATGGCAGTGGAAAATAATTGGAGATACTGCCCACGTGTACACGTCAATCTGTTTGGCAACATGGAGGGGGTTTAAACCGAAACATGCAGTCGCTATCCTGTTGCGTGCTCCAATCTTTTCAAAACAAACGCTTCGCTAGATTCAGACGCAATGCATTGCATCTCTACGCACCAAAAACCTTGTTTTATTGAGCTTGAAGTCCTCGCTACGGCGTTTCAATGCATATACTGGGCTTAAACTTTGTTTCATCTGGGCTTAAACTGCGGCCTACGAGCATTCTGGTTCGCAATTTGGGATTGTGTATTCTTGGCTAATACACACAAAAGCCTTAACTTCGCAAGTCAATATTGTTCTTAAATATGAAAACCTTTAGACGTGAAACAAATACTATTATCAACGATTATACTAGCCCTACTGATGGTGGGGATGTACTTTGGCTATCAATGGATATCAGACGATGAGGGACAAGGGTTTACGAGCAAGGAGAAGTCGCATGCCCTGACTGCCATACCAGTACAATCGCCGTTTGTTCTGAGCATAGATAATATCCAAGATTTTGCAATAAAAGTTACAGAAAAAGATAATGCTACATCAGCAATAAGAAACTACCCTGTTTTTGAAAATGTCTTTTCCTTACTAAAATCCATCGCGACACTTAAAAATGGAGAAATTGCAAGTTTTTTTACTAATCCTATCTTCATCAGCAACTCATTCATCAGTAGAAAAGAATCGTCATATATTATAGCAACGAATATAACAAAAAATAATGCTGACAAATTTGGCACTATCCTAAGATCCCTGTTTCCTAGTATGAGTTCTAAACACATACGCACGTATATGGGAGCAAAGATGCATAAGGCAAACACTGGGTCTAATAAATCGGAACGTAAGGATGTGTACTACTCGTATACTAGAGGACTAATTCTCATTTCCGACAACGAACTGATGCTAGAGGCCTCAATTCGACAATCTAGAGAAGAAGGACTGTTCGAAGATTCTGCCTTTGAGCGTATTTATTCGCTTAGCAACACAGATAAAAACACAACCTTATTCATAAATTTTGCTCATGCCACCCAATACATAAACAAACTGAGCAATACCGATAAGGACTTCTGGCACAAACAACTGAGCGACAACTTGTCCTTTATATCTAACTATGGAACATGGGGAGAATTAAAGCTAAAGTTGTCAGACAAAAGCCTCGCCCTTAGTGGGCTTGCTGTTTCTGAGAACGATGGTTCAAAACTAGTAGACGCATTCAAAAACCAGATGCCTTTAGAGAGCTCTTCGTCCGAAATGCTTGCAGACAATTGCGCGTGCTTCATATCCTTAAACCTCTCGGATATTGCCAATTATCAGAACGATTACAGAACCTACTTAAAAATAAACTCTACTAAGTTCAATACATATGATTATACCGCAAACACAGTAAACAAAAAATCAGGAGTAAACATAAAAGAGCTGATATACAATACGTTCAGGGGCAACATAACTCAGAGTTTTTATATTAACAAACAAGCTAACATACGCCCGAAAACAGTTATTACAGCAAGATTAAAAGACCAGGACAGCTATGCTGAATGGCTGAGCTTTGCATCCAATTATAAAAATGACACTACCTACACACACAGCTCCACAGATATAAAATCAGAATCAGGGAATAAATATAAACTAATCTCTAGTCCCGACACATCCATGATATCCGTACTGCTTGGACCTCTATTTACAAAAACATACATAAAATACTTTACTTGCTATAATGAACATCTCTGTTTTTTTGAAAATATCAATGATGCAAAAAGATTTATATCGGCAATAGAGACTGGGCGCACATTGCATAATAAAGAGAGCTTCCAAGAAGTGAATAGCGAAGTTGATGAGTACAATATTCTTTTCTATCTAGACAACACCTATGGACTATTCCCCACCTTTCTCAATGCTGATATTGCGAGTTTCATACAAGAGAGTGCAAGTGGATTGTCTACAAAATACAGACATTTTACATGGCAAATGTCTTTTGACGAAGGAGTCTGTTATAACAAATTATGCTTGACATACACGCCAAAAGCAAACACAGAAGTTGCCTCAGAATGGACAAAAACTATCTCCTCACCCTTTTCGGCACAACCCGCCTATGTGCTAAATCACACACACCCTTCCATCAAGGACATTGTATATGTGGACAAGAGCAATATCCTTCACTACCTCGATAAGACAGGTACAGAAAGATGGACAAAAAAGCTAGAGGGCAAAATAATAGACGACATACAGCAGATTGATTACTACGCCAACAATAAATGGCAACTTATGGTAATGACTGACAAATCGTTGGAGCTTATAGACAGATTAGGTAACAGTGTTAAAGGATTCCCAAGGAAACTCGCCTCCACTTCCGCAAGTGCATTGTCGGTCTTCGATTACGACAATAAGAAAAACTATCGTGTTTTCTATTCCACAAAAGATGGCAATATACTCCTATTTAACAAAGATATGCAACAGAACAAGGAATGGTATTTTGCTGGTAAAACCCATGTAAACCAGCCCTTGCAGTTCCTACGCATCAACAACAAAGACCACCTAATTGTCTTATCAAACGATAAATTACACATTCTCAACAGAAAAGGAGCTACAAGAGTTAAAACTCCAAACAATATCAAATATTCAAATAATACTCCATGTATTGTTGGTGCCGACATATATGTCACAAACGAAAGTGGCGAAATAATAAAATATAAGCTAGACGGAACAAGCGAGAAGCTAAAAGCTAAAGATGCATCTAAAAATCAATTTTTCATGGCCTTTGCAGATTTAAACTCTGAAATAAGATATGTGCTTGCAAAAGACAGAACTCTAACAATACTTAATTCTAAGGGAGAACGTATTAGGCAAGATAAATACAATAGTAAAATAAACGCCTGTCCAAAGAGTCATAGCCTAAAAGATGGTAGAAAACTGATTTCATTTGCCACCGAAGACAATAAAGTACATATTCTCGACTCCAATGGCAAAGCTATAAATGGCTCTCCTTTCAAAGGTTCAAAGTATTACATAGCCGATTTTCTTGACAGCGAAGTGAATGATATGCATATAATTACAGAATATAAAGAAAAGGAAATAATAATGTACAGAATACAAAACTAACTAGAGCTCGTCTATAAAGTCCAATGTCTGCGTTATGCTCACCATTATAAACAACGGGTCGTTAGAAATATATGCTTACAAGCAGAAACATTAAACACATGAACAAATTATAAATAGATGAAACCTTCACGCAGTAGACTGTAAGCTATAAGCCTAACTACACACAGGAGGATGATTATAAACCAGCAAAAGCCTATAGCCTATGGCTTACAGCTTATTGCAGAATTTTAAACACATGAAAATTATTGACATAATAAAAACCAGGGAAAAGACTTTATTCTCTTTTGAGCTCCTCCCCCCCCTACGAGGTAGTAATGCCGACAAGCTATACAACACCATTGAAAGCCTGAGCGAGTTTAAACCTTCATACATAAATATAACTGCTCATAGGGATGATTTTGAATATGTAGAGCGGGAAAAAGGTGTTGTTGAACGACGAGTTGTGCGCAAACGTCCTGGCACAGCAGCAATCGCAGCATCGATACAACATAAATATGGCATCACTGTTGTTCCTCATGTTGTATGTGGTGGCTTTTCGAAACGAGACACTGAACTTATGCTAATAGACCTAGGTTTTTTGGGCATCAAGAATGTACTGGCGCTACGTGGGGATGGATTGAAAAACGAAGCAGTATTTAAAGCCGAACCTAGAGGCAACAAAAATGCTAACGAGCTAGTAGAGCAGATAGTCAATTTGCGCTCGGGTAAATACCTTGACGACGATAAGAGCAGCAATACTCCTCTGGATTTCTGCATAGGCGTTGCTGGCTATCCCGAAAAACACTTTGAAGCACCTAACCTCGAAGTTGATATCAACTACCTAAAACAAAAGGTCGATGCAGGCGCTGATTATATTGTAACACAGATGTTTTTTGACAATAAGGTTTATTTTGATTTTGTCGATAAGTGCCGAGCAAAAGGCATTACAGTTCCTATAATACCAGGCATAAAACCACTAGCACTAAAAAATCAAATTACCGTACTACCAAAGTTGTTTAATATAGACATCCCAGAAGCTCTTTCTAAGGAATTGGACAAATGCAAGGACAATGAACAAGCAATGGCCATTGGTACAGAATGGGCAATAGCTCAGACAAAAGAGCTAATCGTAGCAAACGTCCCATCGTTACATATATACACCTATGGACTGTCTGATAATACTAAGGAGATTGTAAAGGCTGTATTTTAACCCTGTATATGCATACTACACAACACATTACACGAAAGAAAGCATAAAGAAATACAATGAATAATAAATACATCTTATTGATAATTTCATACCTAGCATTAATGGCATGTCGACCTGAAGACAAGTTGTATTATGACGACAATAGCGATGAATATCCAAAGTTAGAGTTCACCAAAAACATCTTTGACAAGTACTACCTTTGGTACAAAACTCTTCCAACGAAAATTATTTATGAAAACTATGAAGAAAGCTACGACGGTATAAACAAATGGATTGACGATGTTAAATACGAAAAAGACAAATGGAGTTTTGTAATATCGTACAGCGAATATCTTGACTATTACCAAAACGGAGAGAGTTCAAATTGGGATGCCTTTTTCTTTTATAGTCGCACAAATGGCAATGTCATTACTGGTCAGGACTATATTTTATATGTCCGAGATGTGCAAAAAGAAGGTCCGTTTGGTCTTGCTGGAGCTAAACGTGGCGATATGATTGTAAGTATAAATGGAACAAATATCGATGAGCTAAGCAATGGTGGTATAAACAAATTGTTTAATGACAGCAATAGCTTAGACTTTGGATTTTATAAAAACGGCAAAATTACAACAAAAAATATTGCTAAAAGCCAAAACTATAAGTTAAACACTGTTTTGAAAGATAGCATCTACAACATAAACGGACAAAAGATTGGATATTTGGCATTTAGTGAATTTATAGAGAAATCTAAGTCCGAACTGGCAAATGTATTCGCAAGCTTTAAGCTCGCAAATGTGTCGGACGTAATCCTTGACATGAGGTATAACACTGGAGGGCAAGTTGACGTGGCTGAATATATGTGTAATATCTTTGCAGGAAATGCCAACAACAAAAAACTCATGTCCTCTTCTACTCATAATGACAAAAACAAGGCAAGCGACGAACATACATACTTCTCAAGATTAGAAAACGGTCTAGACTTAGATAGACTATTTGTAATAACTACCAACAAAACAGCATCAGCATCAGAGCTTGTGATAAACTCTTTAGAACCGTACATCAAAGTTCTCCTGATTGGAAGCACAACACACGGTAAACCAGTAGGAATGGAACCTAGATACAGCAAAGAGCTAGACTGCTTGGTAGCCCCTATCACTTTCTCTGATGTAAATGCAAATGGGGAAGGTAATTATTTTGAAGGACTACCAGTGGACAAAGAGGCAAGCGATAATTATGCTGTTGACTGGGGCGACACGAATGACAATTGTATACATCAAGCGCTGTATTATATAGAAAATGGGACTTTCGAAAAAGGCACTCCAATCGCAAAAAACACAATACTTGGCACCAAAACAACAGTAGCTACAAGACAAAAAGCACAAGGAATGATTAAACTCATAATAAGACATAACTAAAGTCCTATAATTTCGTTTAAAAGCCCCTGAACCAAGTCAGAATATAGCTTTTAAATCATTCGTAATAATATATTTTTGTAAGCTTTACATTCTAAAAGCCTCATATTTTATTATATTTTCGTACATTTATCGTCGAAAAAAATGAATATTCTCATTTGGATTTATACATATTAACAGAAGATGAAACAAAACATCAAAAACAGCTATTAGAAATAAGCCTTTGGCTGGAGACAGATAGATTAAGCAATTGAAAAACAAAATATTCAATAACATTACTGTAATCAAGAATCATGTAGCATTTACAATTAAATATACAAATGAATAAATCATACGAACAAGGATTAAGTAAGACCTCCTTACTTGGGGAGACTATATCTGAAAACTTAAAACGAACGGTCGATAAATTCCCTAATAATGAAGCATTAGTAGTTCCTTCTCAAAACTATAGAGTTACATATTCAGAATTCTGGGAGCAAATATCCCAAGTATCAAAAGGACTGATAGCTTACGGAGTTCAGAAAGGCGACAGAGTTGGCATATGGTCGCCAAATAGATTTGAATGGATTTTAGTACAATATGCCACAGCTCGCATTGGGGCTATTTTGGTAAATGTAAACCCAGCCTATAAAGCACAAGAGTTAAAATTTGCCTTAAAACAATCGGAAGTCAGCCTACTAATAATGTCAAAAGGCTTTCGTAAAACAAATTATATTGAGATATTGAATGAAGTAAGACCGTCATGTGTCGATTTAAAAGAAATATTAGTACTTGACCATGACTGGGAAAAGCTGATTGCTAAAGGCAAAAGAATCACAGACCAAGAACTAGAATCTGTTGAAACAAGACTAGAATTCGACGAAGCAATAAATATACAATATACAAGTGGCACAACAGGATTCCCGAAAGGCGCTACCCTATCACATCATAATATCTTGAACAATGGATTTTTCATCGGTGAACGTTTAGGCTACACCGAAAACGATCGTGTCTGTATTCCTGTTCCATTATACCATTGCTTTGGCATGGTGCTGGGCAATATGGCGTGTACAACTCATGGATGCTGCATGATTTTCACTGGAGAGGCTTTCGACCCAGCGACAGTACTCAAAATTGTACAAGACGAAAAAGCAACATCCCTATATGGAGTGCCTGCCATGTTTGTCGCCGAACTAAACCTCCCTAACATCGACAGTTATGACTTTTCAAGCTTGCGCACAGGTATTATGGCTGGCTCGCAGTGTCCTGAATCCGCAATGCATGAAGTGCGTGAAAAAATGAATATGAAAGAGGTTGAAATATGCTACGGCATGACAGAAACCTCTCCCGTAAGCACTCAGACATTTCTGGACGATAACGAAGAGCGCAGATGCACGACTGTTGGCAAGGTGCACCCACACCTCGAAATAAAAATAATAGACCCTGACACAGGAAAGATAGTGCCAAGAAACACTCCAGGAGAATTCTGTACGCGCGGATATTCCGTAATGCTGAAATATTGGAACAACCCAGAAGCGACAAACATGGTAATAGATGAAGGACGATGGATGCACACTGGTGATATGGCAGAAATGGACGACGATGGCTATGTGAAAATTGTTGGACGAATAAAGGATATGATTATACGAGGAGGCGAGAATATTTCCCCTCACGAAATAGAGGAATACCTGCGCAAATACGATAAGATATTTGACGTACAAGTAATTGGCGTTCCCGACAAAAAATATGGCGAACAGGTTATGGCATGGGTAATTCTTAAAGAAAACTGCAAGGCTTCTGTCGAGGAGCTAACAGCCTATTGTAAAGGTCAAATAGCCACCTTCAAAATACCTTATTACTGGAAGTTTGTCAACGAATTCCCAATGACAGTCACTGGCAAAATTCGCAAAATCGAGATGAGAGAAATAGCAACACGCGAGCTCGGCTTAGAAAACCAATAAAAACAGATGCTAAAAAAACGCAGGAGGATAATTAACAATCCAGCAAAAACATAAAGCCTAAGGCTTACAGCTTATTGCAATATTATAAACAGATGAAACAGACCTTCCTATACTCAGTGGCAGAGTATATAAATACAATTACAGCTCAATCATTCCAAGACCTGACAATAATTTTGCCAAACAGACGCTCCTGCGCTTTCTTCAAAAGTTACCTTAATAGCTTTGTTAATAAAGTTGTAATTTCCCCACAAGTTATACCCATCGACCAATGGATAAAAAACAAATCACAACTTAATCAAACAGATAAATTTACTGCCGTACACAAACTCTTTGTTATATATCAAGAACTAACAAAATCAAACGAAAGCTTTGACACCTTTTATCCTTGGGGCGAAACTCTGTTTAGCGATTTCAACGAAATAGACGCCTACCTACTAAAAGCCGACGATCTTTTTAAAAATATCTCCGAGCTAAAAGCCATTGACAACACATTTGAATATCTGACTGAAAAACAGCTAAAAATCATAAAAGAATTTTGGGGGCGAATATCAGATATGCCTAAGGCTCAACATAAAGAGCGTTTTCTGTCTATCTGGGAAATTTGCTACCCTATGTATTCTCAATTGCGTAAATCGCTATCTGACGAAGGCTTGGCTTATCCAGGAATGATTAGCCGAGATGTTGCCGAAAACATAGAGCATCTAGACGAGGAAAGCACTAAGATATTATTTGTAGGATTAAATATCCTCAACGCCTGTGAAAAAAAAATATTGCGTCACTTTCAAAAACAAAATAGAGCTTTATTTTTTTGGGATTATGACGAAATGTACGTCAACAATCAATATCATGAAGCAGGGGAGTTTATGAGAGATAACCTTTACTTGTTCCCCGCTCCCAAAGATTTCTATCATGCTACCGACAATATCCGTAGCAAAGAAAAATCTATTGATATTATTTCTGCCCCATCAACATATTCTCAGATACAATTTATCAGCAATAGGCTAGCAAACAATAAGTTAAGTAATAAAAGTTTTGACAATACTGCCATTATTCTACCCGACGAAGAACTTCTCCCCACAATGCTAAACGCAATCCCTGACACCGTCAAGGATGTAAATATAACAATGGGCTATCCAGTAAGGCTTTCAAATTCTTATAGTATCATTTCATCATACATATACCTACAAAAAAAGAAACACAAAAAAAATGAACTTGCCTACTATTACTACAAATACGTACTAAATATTTCTAACCACCCGATAATAAGATACATAGATGGAGACAATCTTGCCCAGTTCGAGAAAAATATTGTCGCTAACAATATCATAAATATTAGTGAGGATAACGAACTCATCCCGACGTCGCTCAAGCCATTTCTGCACAGTCCGTCGAAAAATAAGATTTTTGAGTATCTACTGTTTCTTACCAAACATCTTTACGCTTGCATAGTTTCGCTAAACAAAGACTCCTTTATAATGGAAAAGGAAGCTGCATTTAAATTACATACAGCAATACAACGCATAGCTGACACTCTTAGCAACAAAACAAACGATCTTTCAGACAAGTTGATGTACAACATCATAGAGCAAGCCTTGTATAACATCACTGTCCCTTTCGAAGGCGAACCTCTAAAGGGAGTACAAATAATGGGAACTCTAGAAACCAGAACTTTAGATTTTGAAGAAATTTTTATCCCTTCAATGAACGAAGGTAATATGCCAAAAAATAATTTCCAAAATTCAATTATCCCGTATCAGTTGCGCATTGGCTTCGGAATGCCAACGATGACGCAAAAAGATGCCGTTGCAGCATACTATTTCTACCGTTTGTTACAACACCCTAAAAAGATAACCCTCCTTTTCAATGTTTCTGTTGACAATGCATCTGTGAAAGAAATGAGCCGGTTTATATATCAACTAAACCTGTCAAAAGAACTGGAAACAAATAACTTAGCTATACGCAATTCCGATAAATCTAAAAAAGTAGAAACCGTAATTCAAATAGATTCTAAGAAATCGCGCAACGTGCTTATTGAAAAATACTGTAGTGAAAAACACCTATCACCGTCTGCATTAAACACTTACATAGACTGCTCGCTGAAATTCTATTTTAAATATGTCATTGGGCTTAATGAACAAGATGAGATTGTCGAGGATGTCGACTCCCGAATATTTGGAAATATTTTTCATAAGAGCGTAGAAATACTTTATTCGGAACTTATAAACCTAAAGTTCAAGAAGCAGGACCTAAAGAAAATAATAGGTAAAAAAAAGATGGATGATGCAATACTAAAAGCCTTTCGCGAAGAAGTATACAAGGACACCAAAGGAAAAGATAATCAGGAACTTCGAGGCGAACATTTACTCATTGCCGATTATGTAAAATATTACATAGATAAAATGATTGATATAGACAGTAAAATCGACAATCTTGTAATAAGAGACCTCGAAAAGAGCAAGAGCTCTAGTCATACTATTGTTTTCGACAATGGCGAAAATCTGCAAATTAATATCGGCGGAAACATCGACCGCGTAGACGAGACCACGCAAGGATTTAGGATTATTGACTACAAAACAGGATCTAAAATAGGAAGTCGAGATATTCCTTTTGACAATATGTTTGAACTTATCGACTCGAATAGTAAAAATCGCAAAAAAGAAGTTTTTCAAACTCTCTTGTACTCAAAGATTTATTCGGAAGCAATGAGCATTACCGAGCCAATATATCCGGGCATTTACCACACCAAATCGTTTTTTAGCAAGGACAATCCCATACTACTCACTATCAATAAAGAAGCTTCAACATATCAAGATGTAAAAGATGAATTTAATACAGTGCTGTCAGAATTACTAAAAAGAATATTCTCTACTAAACAAAATTACAAACAGTGCGAGGATAAAGATAAATGCCGATACTGCCCTTTCGTTGCAATATGCGATGCAACACACACATAGCACTTAAAATAAACAAGTATGAATACCGACTTTTTAAAACACACTTCTCTCATAGAATATTCTCCTTTGCAATTCCTACGGAGTAACTATGAAACTCTCGACGACATAAAAATGTCCGACAGCAAGCAGTCTATTAAATGGGTAAACACCTATGGATTAATGTACAAAGAAGAATTTAAGCAAGTGGTAAAAAAGGAAAACTTCGATGACTTCCTATTAAAACTCCTTGCCGACAACGAGCACCCAAACAAGGTCTTGGAACTAGACGACATACTGTTTGTCAGCACCCGAGTTCTAAAAACGGAAAGTGCTTTTGCAGAGTCCGAACAGATGATGTTCCTCGTTGCGCCATCATTTATTTGGAGTATTCAAGAAAGACATGGTGACTACTTCAAAGAAATAAGGGAAAAACTAGAAAGTGGCAAAGGATTGGCAAGGAAAAAGAAATCCGACTATTTGTTATTTATGATACTAGAGGCAATTATCGACAACTACGGCATTGCTGCTGAAGTCGTTGCCAACAAAGTCGACGTAAAACTAAGCTCGGTGAACATCAAACCCACCCCCAAGCACACAGCCAGCATCGAAAACTACAAAAGAGATTTGCTCTCCTTAAAACGCGCCAGCATAAGCCTTAGAGACATTGTGGTAAAACTTGAAAAAATAGATTCTGAAGATTTTGAATGTAAGTACTTTAGTGAACTAAAAGAGCAATGTAACAATCTTATCAGCGATATTGATTTTGAATATCAGAAACTGGAAAGTCGACTAAACCTACTTTTTAGCATACAAGGACATCATCTAAACGAGGTGATGATGACCCTCACAGCCTACTCTGTTATCTTTATTCCGCTAACATTTATCGCTGGAGTCTATGGCATGAACTTCAAAAATATGCCTGAGTTACAAACTAACAACGGATATTTTGTGCTAATCGGTGTAATGGTACTGATAACCATCCTAAATATTTGGTATTTTATACGGAAGAAGTGGTTTTGATTGGAATTGATTATATTTGCTTGCTGAAAACAATACAAAAAACATTAGATATGTATCAAAGTAATAGTTTCGTATCACGTCATGTGGGACCTCGCCCCACAGACATAGATAAAATGCTCGACAGCATAGGAGTAAAATCAATGAATGAACTTATTGATAAGACCGTCCCCAAAAGTATAAGACTAGATCTGCCATTAGACTTGCCAAGCGGTCTTACAGAACGCCAATATATCAGGCTCATTGGCAATATAGCCGACAAGAACAAAATCTTCAACACCTACATAGGTATGGGGTTTTATGATACCATCACCCCCTCGGTCATCCTGCGCAATGTTCTAGAAAATCCAGTATGGTATACCTCCTACACTCCATACCAAGCCGAAATTTCCCAAGGTCGACTCGAAGCTCTACTAAACTACCAGACTATGATTATGGAGCTAACAGCAATGCCCATTGCAAACGCCTCGCTATTAGACGAAAGTTCGGCCGCAGCGGAAGCAATGATAATGATGTACAACGCTCGCTCTAAGAAAGATGCCAAAGAAGGCAAGAATAAACTAATAATTAGTCGCAACATCTGGGAACAAACAATAAAAGTGCTAGAAACCCGTGCCACTCCTTACGGCATAGAGCTAACAGTTGTCGACGATATCCTTAAAGCTGTCGACGAAAAAACTTACGCTGTTATAACCCAGTTTCCTGACTCAAACGGAGCTGTATTCAACAATGGGGAACTTATTAGTACACTAAAAAACAGAGGCATACAAGTTGCCATTGCATCAGATTTATTAAGCCTTGCCCTGTTTACCCCTCCTGGCGAATTTGGAGCGGACGTAACATTTGGCACTAGTCAGCGCTTTGGTGTGCCCATGGGATTTGGTGGACCTTCGGCAGCATTTTTTGCTTGCACCGAAGACTACAAACGCCAGATACCAGGCAGGATAATAGGAATATCGAAAGATATCAATGGTAACGAAGCTTTGCGCATGGCTCTGCAAACAAGAGAACAACACATTAAAAGAGAAAAAGCAACATCTAATATATGCACCGCCCAAGCCCTGCTTGCCACAATGGCCGGATTCTACGGAGTCTACCATGGCGCAGAGGGCATAAAGTCAATTGCCAACAGAATACACGCGATCGCACAGTTGCTAGAAAAACGCATCGTCGAGCTGGGCTATAAGCAAATAAATAAGGAATACTTTGATACCATAACTTTTGAAATTCCAGACAGTGTAAACCTAAATGACATAAAAAGAATATCTTTAGATTTGGAAATGAATTTCCGATATTTTGAAAACGAAAATGTAGGTATATCGATTGACGAAACCACCAACCTTGATGATATAAACTGGATAATAGAAACCTTCTCAGGAGCTGCAAACAAACCTTTTGTAAGAGAAAACAACATTCCTAAAGAAGGCTCAGTATGCGACACTGTAAGAAGAAACACAGCATTCATGCAACAGAGCGTTTTCAAAAAATACAGGTCAGAAACCGAAATGATGCGCTATATCAAAAAGCTGGAAAGAAAAGATATTTCACTCACCCACTCTATGATTTCGCTAGGTTCTTGCACCATGAAATTAAATGCCGCAACGGAAATGCTCCCATTGAGTTGGATAAAATTTAACGGCATACACCCCTTTGTGCCTAAAGAACAAGCAGCTGGCTATCATTGGATGATGACCGAACTATGCCAAGACTTAGCCGTAATAACTGGTTTTGACTCAGTAAGCCTGCAACCCAACAGTGGAGCTTCTGGCGAACTTAGTGGATTAATGGTGATAAAAGAATACCATAAAAGTATTGGCGAAGGACACCGTAAACTAATAATAATTCCAGCATCGGCACATGGCACAAACCCGGCCAGCGCTGCAATGGCAGGTATGGACATAAAAATTGTTCCTTGTGACGATAAAGGTAATATCGACATCGACGCACTAAGAAACATCGCAGAAGAAAATAAAGATGTACTATCTGCCGCAATGATAACCTATCCGTCTACGCATGGGGTATTCGAGGAGAAGATTGTGGAAATGTGCCAAATTATTCACGATAATGGTGGACAGGTATACATGGACGGAGCAAACATGAATGCCCAGGTAGGCATTACCAACCCAGGATTCATTGGTGCAGATCTTTGCCACCTTAATCTACACAAGACCTTTGCCATTCCTCATGGTGGAGGTGGTCCAGGAGCAGGTCCAATCTGCGTTGCAAAACACCTTACGCCCTTCTTGCCTTCCCACCCTATTATTGACAACGGCGCAAAAGGCAATATAACAGTAGCGGCTGCACCTTGGGGAAGCGCATCTATACTTCCTATTACCTATGGCTATATAAAAATGCTCGGTGCAGACGGACTGAAACACTCCACTGAAACAGCTATTTTAAACGCTAATTATTTGGTTTCCAAACTAAAAGATAATTACGGAATTGTTTATACTGGAGAAAATGGTTTCGTCGCACACGAAATGATTTTAGAATGTCGACACTTCAAATCTCTTGGTATTAACGAGACCGATATCGCAAAAAGACTGGTTGATTTTGGTTTTCATGCACCTACCCTATCTTTTCCCGTCATTGGCACATTGATGGTAGAACCAACAGAAAGTGAGTCGCTAGAAGAACTTGATAGATTCGTAGAAGCTCTAAATACAATATTTAATGAAATTAAAGAAATAGAAAATGGAACAGCCGATAAAGAGGACAACGTCTTAAAAAACGCTCCTCACACAGCAGAAGCTGTTACAGCTGACAAATGGACACATACATACAGCCGTCGGAAAGCAGCTTACCCTTTGGAATGGCTAAAAGACAATAAATATTGGTCGCCCATCAGCAGAATAGACAATGCATATGGCGACAGGAACTTGGTCTGCTCTTGCTCTAAATAAAGCTTGTCCATAAAGTTCTCAATTAGGGTCAGTTCATAACGTCAAGAGTCTGAACTAAGAAGTTAAATATCAAAGCTTGCTCACTTTGTGAATTGGGAGTTTACTTGTGTAAATGACTGACTCGCAAAGTGAGCATAACACAGATATTGGATTTTATAGACAGACCCTAATTACACCTTCTCAAAAATAATAGTTTACAGTATAGTAGTCTATATTGAAAAGGCTATAAAATATTAGCTTTTGCTATAAGGCATGAATAACAAAGACAAAAACACCACAGTCGATAAAGTCTATTTTGATACAATAGTCCGAGAGAACTACCAAAAACTGTATCATTACATCCGTCGCATGGTTGTTATTCATGAAGATGCTGACGACGTTCTTCAGGAGACATTTATAAAAGCATGGCGCAATTTATCGTCATTCAGAAACGAATCTTCAATTTCGTCATGGTTATACAGAATAGCAAGCAACGAAGCAATAAATCATCTTAACAAGAAAAAACGAACAATCAACACATTCAGTGGCGAAGGTTTTGACTTTTTGGCAGACAATTTGCAAGCTGACGACTATTTCGACGGAGACTTAGCACAGCTAGAGTTTCAAAAAGCTATCGCCACACTCCCCGAAAAACAACGACTAGTATTCACCCTTAAATATTTTGAAGAAAAAAAATACTCTGAGATGGTCGAAATATTAGGTGGCTCGGAAGGAAGCCTTAAAGCATCTTACCATCATGCAGTACAAAAAATTGAGAGGTATTTTAAGAAAGAAGATTAAACCTTCAATAAACAACATTGTCAAAGAAATAACAAAAACAGTTTGCGATGAGCAATTTCGATATAAATAAGTTTAACGAAAAAGAGACTTTCAGAGTGCCGAAAGGCTACTTTAAGGAATTTGAAGCACGTTTGGAACGTCGATTGCAAAACGATAATGATGAATGCTCTAACAACAGCAAAGGAAGATTGATGCCCTTAAACATACTTAAATTGGTTGTAGTAGCATCAGTATTCTTTTTAATCTTTAAGCTGGTAGGCTACTTTACTTTCGACTTGGCAAGTGATGCGTACTACAAAAAAAATAAACTGGCAATATCTGCCAAAGAGAAAATAAATTCAACAGATGACTTATACTATTATTATGCTTCAGAGATGAGCGACAGCGATTTAATAAATCATCAGATAAACTCAACCGATAAAAACTCGGAGTTTAGTGATAACGAAGCATTTGAATATCTCCTTGCAACACTTGACGACTATGATATAGCAAAACATTATTAAATAAAACCATAAGTCCATAAAATTCTAATACCCTAATACTTAGATTCAAAATGTGAATCTGTAATACAAAAGAGAATGATTGCAAACAGAGAAAATAAATACTAAAAATAAAAAAAACTAACCATCAAATACATTTTTTGGTTAGCAATTACTAATAAAATACCAAAATATGAAAAATCTTTTTTTAACTATATTGATTACAACTACCTTCTTGGCGAGTTATTCTCAAGATAAGACCAAACAAGGATGGGACAAGTTCAAAGCTATAAAAGTTTCATTTATCACTGAAAAAGTGGAGCTGACACCCGAAGAGGCACAGAGCTTCTGGCCAGTATACAACAAATACGAAAGTAAAAAGTTCGAGCTGATGAAAGTAAAAAGAAATACAGAGGATGCAATGTGCAGAGAGCTTAGCGAGGCTGATGCAAAAGCAAAGAATGCCGAGTACATAAAATGCATTGAAAAAGAAACCGAAATAGCAAAAAATATGAATGACGATCTTCTAAAGATCATATCGGCAAAAAAAGTAATGAAGTTATACAGAGCCGAATTCGAGTTTCGCGGCAAGATGATTAGGGACTTCAGAGAGCGTGAACGAAATAAAGAGACAAGGCAATAACCTCAGACGCTACGCCCTCTAATTCAATCTATTACACGTTGTAATTTAAGCACGTAACTTCCGAAGGACTAACTTTCTAGGTGAGAAGTGCATGGGACAACTAAAAACAAAATAAATCAATGCCAATCTCTATGATTAGTAAATTTATACGCTCAGAAGTATGATTATATACACTCAGAATCCGCAATTATTTGTCTAAGATTTTTTTTTTTTATACCTTCGTCGCATTGTAAATATGTGTACACTTCTATTATGACAGATCTAGTTTTAGTATTCTCATCACTTGTACTGTCCTTTGCTATAGGGCATTACAGCATACCTAGTATACTTGCCATAGCAAGAGAAAAACATTTATACGACGAGCCAGGAACTCGCAAAGTAAATAAACGCAAAGTACCTACGCTTGGAGGGGCCGCTATTTTTTTAGCGCTAACAGTCTCAACAGCATTGCTTTCCTGCAAATATCATTTTGCAGAGTTACCTTATATAATGGTCGCTCTTACGATTTTATTTTATATAGGTATAAAAGATGATATATTAGACGTGTCTGCAAAATCGAAATCTATAATTCAACTTGTATCAACAGGAATAATAATATTTGTTGCAAACCTGTATATAAGAGATTTTCACGGCTTTATCACCAACGGCACTGTTCTTTACTGGATTGCTATAGTGGTTACTACATTTATGGTAATGCTAATAATCAATGCTTTTAACCTAATTGACGGAATTGACGGGCTAGCTTCTGGAATAGGCATCGTTTCGTCAGCAACATTTACAATCTTGTTTGTTCTTAGAGGAGAATACACTTATGCCATATTTTCAGCTTCGTTGGTTGGCGTTCTAATATCCTTTTTCAGATATAATGTCTTTGAAGTTAGGAATAAACTATTTATGGGAGATACTGGTTCAATGCTCGTTGGTCTAAGCATTTCTATAATGACTATAAAATACCTAAATGCGCCAGCCATAGGTGAAATAATGCCGATCTCGCCGTCTATTTTATATAGTGTTATTGCCTATCCCCTCACAGACACACTACGAGTATTTTTCATAAGAATAAAAAATGGACACTCCCCTTTCAAACCTGACAAAAATCATATACACCATAGTTTTTTAAAGCTTGGCTACAAACACTACAAAGCAACCTTCACGATTTTAGGGGTGAATGTAGGTATAATATTGATATCATTTGCCATTCAGCCACTTACAGACAACGAAACCATAAAGCTATTTACACTAATGATTATCAGTTTGCTAGTGTACTCGATCCCATTTTTCATGCTAAAACGAAGAAAAAAAGCAGATTTGTAAGCTGGATCCTGTATCACCAATTGGTGTTTCTATCATTTATCTAGGTTCATTGTTACCAATGAACTCAAGCAACCTACCCCCTCTAAACATTCACTTTGTGAAACTAAAGCGAGCAACTTTAGCCTTGCAATGCAAGAATTAGAGTATATTTGGTCTTGCAACCCATAAGGCATACAGCAGACAATGTTACCATTGCCTCTGGTAAGCTCTTACCTCACCTTTTCACCCTTACCCGAAGGCGGTTCTTTTCTGTTATACTACTCAGGGCTCACACCCTGCTTTCTGTTAAAAAGTATGGTGCTCTGCGTTGTCCAGACTTTCCTCTCCCGAATTAATCGGCAGCGATAGAACAATCTGCTTTTTAGCAAAAGTAGTGAACTTTTATAAAACTGCAAAACATTTGTCCACGAGCACTTTACAAAAATATCGAATAAATTAATATGCTAATTATATATAATTATCAGCTAACGTATAGATAATATTATCTATATTTGGATTGAACAAAAAAACTGCAAGAAATGACGAAGTACGTTTACACATTTGGCAATGGCGTTGCCGAGGGCAATACCACAATGAAAAATGAACTAGGTGGAAAAGGAGCAAACCTAGCGGAGATGAACTCAATTGGTATACCTGTCCCTCCTGGATTTACTATCAATACCGAAGTTTGCACCCTTTATTACGAAAGGGGGGAAAAAGAAACATTCGATGGAATAAAAGAAGAAGTCGAAAATGCAGTCCGAAATATCGAACAAATTATGGGAACCGAATTTGGAAGCAATACAAATCCATGTTTAGTTTCGGTAAGATCAGGAGCAAGGGTTTCTATGCCAGGTATGATGGATACAGTATTGAATTTAGGACTGAACGACAGCGCTGTCGAAGGACTCGCAAAGCTATCTGGCAATGAGTGGTTCGCATGGGATTCATACAGGCGTTTTGTGCAGATGTACGGCGACGTAGTGCTAGGAATGAAACCAGAGTCAAAAGACGAAATAGACCCCTTCGAAAAAATTATCGAAGATCTAAAACATGAAAAAGATATAGAAAAAGATAGCGATTTAAGTGTTGCCGACTTAAAAAGACTAGTAACGGACTTTAAAGATGCTGTTCACAAACAATTAAACAGAACTTTCCCAGACAACCCATGGGAGCAACTGTGGGGAGCAATAGGTGCCGTATTTAACAGCTGGAACAATGACAGAGCTATATTATATCGTAAACTAAACAGCATTCCTGTGGAATGGGGAACTGCTGTAAATGTTCAAGCTATGGTATTTGGCAATATGGGAAACACCTCAGGAACAGGAGTTGCTTTTACTAGAGATGCAGCAACAGGCGACAACATCTTCAATGGAGAATATCTAATAAATGCTCAAGGTGAAGACGTTGTTGCAGGGATTAGGACACCTCAACAAATAACGTTAGAAAGCTCTAAAACATGGGCCAAGTTGACAAGTGTAGATGAAGCCAGCAGAGCATCAAAGTATCCGTCATTAGAGGAAACCATGCCTGCCATATTTAAAGAACTAATAACAACTCAAAATAAACTTGAGGAGCACTACTCTGACATGCAAGATATCGAATTTACAATCCAAGACGGCAAGTTATGGCTTTTGCAAACTAGAAGTGGTAAGCGTACAGGAGCTGCAATGGTAAAAATTGCAAGCGACCTGCTAAAAGAGGGTAAGATAGACGAAAAAACAGCTCTTAAGCGCATAGAGCCCGACAAACTGAACGAATTATTACATCCCGTATTTGATACGAATGCCTTAAAAGCAGCTGACGAAATAGCTAAAGGACTTCCTGCATCTCCTGGTGCGGCAACAGGACAGGTGGTATTCTTTGCTGACGAAGCATATAAATTTGAAAAAAGCATATTGGTGCGAGTAGAAACATCGCCAGAAGATTTAGAAGGGATGCACAAAGCTCAAGGAATACTCACAGCCCGAGGAGGAATGACATCTCATGCAGCAGTGGTTGCCCGAGGCATGGGCAAATGCTGCGTGTCAGGAGCAGGAACCATCAAGATAGATTATAAGAACAGAACACTAACAGTAGGTAAAACCGTCTACAACGAAGGAAGTTGGATTTCACTAAACGGCTCTACAGGAAAGGTTTATGAAGGAAAGGTTCCAACACAAGATGCCTCCCTCACCAAGGATTTTGAAACAATAATGGAATTAGCAGATAAGTACTCACGACTGAAAATCAGAACCAATGCAGACACCCCAAAAGATGCTGCTACAGCAATGAAATTTGGAGCTTCAGGAATAGGATTATGTAGAACGGAGCACATGTTCTTCGATGGCGATAGAATTAAATCTATGCGCAAAATGATTTTATCCTCAACAAAAGCTGGTAGAAAAATTGCACTCGCCGAGCTTTTGCCTTATCAACGCCAAGACTTTGAAGGTATTTTCGAAGTTATGGACGGCAAGGGCGTTACAATCAGACTACTAGACCCGCCACTGCACGAATTTGTTCCACATCAGCAGGTTACACAAAAAGAACTTGCCGATGAAATGAACATCACCCTTGAAGAGGTTAAAACAGCTATTTCAAAACTAGAAGAATTTAATCCAATGCTTGGACACAGAGGGTGTAGACTAGGTGTTACTTATCCAGAAATAACAGAAATGCAAACGCGTGCTATTATCGAGGCTGCTATAAACTGTAAACGCAAAGGTATGACCCCAATACCTGAAATAATGATCCCCCTTGTAGGAACATATCAAGAACTGGAAAATCAGGCGGACCTTATAAGAAAAACAGCACAAACAGTTTTCGAAGAACAGGACGAAAAAGTCGAATATCTAATAGGTACAATGATAGAAATCCCAAGAGCTGCTATAACTGCCGACAAAATTTCAAAGCACTGTGAATTCTTCTCCTTTGGTACAAACGACCTAACTCAGATGACCTTTGGGTATTCCAGAGACGATGCTGGAAAATTCCTAGACACTTATGTCGACAAAAAGATACTACCTGCAGACCCTTTCCAGACAATTGATAAAGAGGGTGTTGGCAGTCTTGTGAAACTTGGAATAGAAAAAGGGCGCAGTGGAAACCAAAATATCAAAATAGGAATATGTGGCGAACACGGCGGCGACCCATCATCCATAGATTTTTTCAACTCGGCAGGAATGGATTATGTAAGCTGTTCACCATATAGAGTGCCCATCGCACGTGTAGCAGCAGCTCTTGCCAATATATAGAGCTTATCCATAATATCGGGAACATAACACATCTTGGAATCCTCCTCAAAAATAGATATAAACAAAGATTTTTGTAGATTTGCAGTTCATAATAAAGTAAAAGTATCATGGCATACGGATTATTAAAAGGAAAAAGAGGGATAATATTTGGAGCACTAAACCCTGGCTCCATAGCATGGAAGGTAGCATTGAAAGCAAAAGAAGAAGGCGCAACATTTACCCTAAGCAACACTGCAATGGCTTTGCGTATGGGCAGTATTGACGAGCTATCGAAGGCTACTGGTGCAAAAGTAATAGTTGCAGATGCAACAAACATGGAGGAACTAAGCTCCCTAGTAAAAGAAAGTGTTGAGACACTCGGTGGAAAGATTGATTTTGTTCTCCACTCCATCGGAATGTCGCCCAATGTTAGAAAAGAGATTCCTTATGGAGGGTTGAACTATAAAAATCTTGATAAGACCCTTGACGTTTCTGCCATTTCATTTCACAAGGTTATGCAGACGCTTCGCGAACAAGACGCGCTAAACGAATGGGCATCTATAATAGGTTTGTCATATATTGCTGCACAAAGAATTTTCGATGGATATAGCGATATGGCTGATGCCAAGGCTCTTCTGGAATCAATAGCAAGAAGTTTTGGGTATATTCTGGGTCGCGAAAAGAATGTACGTGTAAACACCGTATCTCAGTCGCCCACAGAAACTACTGCAGGCAATGGCGTTAAAGGCTTCAATAGGCTTATAGACTTTGCTGAGCAGATGTCGCCTCTAGGCAATGCCACTGGCGAAGAATGTGCCGATTATTGCATAACCCTATTCTCTGACCTCACTAAGAAAGTGACAATGCAAAACCTTTTCAATGATGGAGGCTTTTCGAATGTCGGAATAAGCTACGAGGCTCTTCAACAATACGAAAAAGGTTTAGAATAAAAAATATCAGGAAATAATAAAAACAACGAGGGTACCTATTTGGACTCTCGTTTTTTTTAAAAAATGCAAGCAACATTACTACTCCTAGGAAAAACTGAAGCCCCCTACCTCATTGAGGGGATAGACAAATATGCAAAGCGCATTAAACGTTACATAAAATTTGATGTCAAACTTATTCCCTCCCTAAAAAACACAAAAAAACTCACCATCGAAGAACAGAAAAAGAAAGAGGGCACTCTTATTCTGCAACACTGTGCTAACTACGACCATATCATCCTTCTCGACGAAAAAGGCAAAGAGCTTGACTCTATCGAATTCTCGAAGACTGTCGAAGAAATAATGAGGCGCTCGATTAGAAAGGTGTGTTTTGTAGTCGGTGGTCCATATGGTTTTGACAAAGATGTATATGTGAGGGCAGACTGGAAACTTTCGCTATCAAAAATGACTTACTCGCACCAAATGATTAGGCTCTTGTTCGTGGAGCAGCTTTATCGTACATTTACCATCATAAACAATGAACCCTACCATCACGAGTAAGACCCATGAGCAAGCAAAAAGACTACATCCCCAAGAAAGCAAAAAGCCGATTGAGACTTTTTATAATCATGTCCTTTTTGTCTTTGGGACTAGGCTTAGCCTCGCACCACATATATAATAAACACGACTCTACAAGTGCCGAAGGGAAAAAAGTTCAATCTGAATTTTATAAAAAAGAAAATGCTCTAAAGAAACAAATTACCTATACCAAAGAGCTTATAAAAACGCACAAAAAGCAAGCTGCGCTTCTTAAAGACTTAAAATTCTTTAATCAAACATATCTTCAGGAAGGCTATGGGTTATGCGTATTTAAGGATAATGTACCTATATACTGGACAGACAGCCAGATATGCGACGAGGAAATATTATCGTCGTCATCCAAAACGACACGAGCTACTATAGAACTACCATATAGCGTAGACTACCTCATAAGAGACAGCCTGTCAAATAATATAAAGATATACGGATTAATTCAGATCAGTCAAAATTTTGAAATAGAAAATAATTATTTGCAAGGTGGTCCTTCTCTCCATCTAAATCTGTCCGAAAACTTCGAGCTCCATTATAAGGACATAGACAACTCTTTTCCTATCTTCGACAGCAATAACAACTTTGTCTTTAGCATTAAATGCGACAGTATTAAGTCTGCGAATAAAGCGTGGGGACAACTTACCCTCATATTGTTATCCATCTTCTTTTTTTCGCTTGTGGCAATAATTGGGATTCTAGCATGGATGAACAGAAACTTCTTTTATCTGAACATTCCTATATTATGCCTTTTTATGTTTGGCGTGTATAAAATATTTCAGTCCCACCTACTAAAAAACTCTCTGATATACAAAGACTTGATATTGGACTACAAGTTTTCTACGGAAAACATTCCATCTATGAATATATTGTATATCTACACCGCAGTCCTATCTTTTGCTGTACTCACTTTCTCTGTAGATATAAAAAGGCTGTTACTAGCACTACCAAAGAAAATGAGCCTGCTGGTCGGCATTATATTTTTAACATTTAGCGCCACATATACAACACTACTTGGTAGCGCAATAAGTACCATAGTGAACAATGCCTCTTTTAGTATGGCATTTCATAAAATACTAGATGTCAACCTTGCCTCTGTTCTTGGTATACTATGTATTGGCACTTTATCTTTAAACACGTTTAGAGCATCACGCGTAGTAACAACAGCTTTATGCCGAAGAAATAAACATTGTGATATTTTTATTCTCATCTTTACTTTCACTGTTATAATAGCCTTCCTGAAAATAGTTAGATTCAACGATATTAGCGTATATTCAATAGTATTCTTTCTCTGCTCAAATGGTCTCTTTGTAATACTTAAACCTGGGTTTATATACCGATATCGCCTAACTTACATAACAATACACGCCTTGATAATATCGTTGTACATCACTCTAGAATTATCAAGCGCAATAGAAGAACGGGAGTGGAAGTTGATGGACTTGAAATCTGTAACCCTTGATGATAGCAGAAACTTAGACATTGAGTTACGCCTACAAGATATTGGTTGTGAACTAGCCAGTGATACTACCATCACAAGATTGTTTAATCAAAATTCTCACATCTCATCCTTCGACTATATATACGAACACATAAAACGTCATTACTTGAAGATGACCTTCTCTGGATACGACATCAGAATGGCAGCAGAAGTAAACAAACTTCCCTACAAAGATAATAACAGGAACACAGAGACAAGTGCCCTCAATTTTCTTATTAATACAAAAGGTAAAAGAATAGGCGAAAGCTCCTTTTACTTTCTCGGACACAACGAAGGGCTAAACTCGTATATAGGACGATTCAATTATTCATTAAAAAACGGAACTCAGGCAACA
The DNA here is from genome assembly GCA_047974415.1 of Bacteroidales bacterium. Taxonomy (GTDB): domain Bacteria; phylum Bacteroidota; class Bacteroidia; order Bacteroidales; family Prolixibacteraceae; genus JBKEAJ01. The sequence goes on from JBKECH010000032.1 coordinate 26,008, forward strand.
CTATTAGTTAGCATACACAAAAAAACCTTCCTTAACGGACAGGAATCGAATCTGATATTATACCCAGGAAGAGGAAAAGAAAGCCCCCTAACCAAACACTTCTCGTATGCTAAGTATTACAATAAAACATTGGTACATCAGGAGGGTACATTTGCCTATTCAAGAGGAATGTTTAACATGCCTAGCACTATTGGCGAAAGCTTAATGTTGCAAACTAGAGGATACAAGCATCTTATAAGCAAGTTGAGCGACCATTCTCATATCATTGTCAGTGCCCCCTACACCTCCGTCTCTAATTATTTTACATCATTCGGGTATATCTTCATCATAATCCTGTGTTTCAGCATTGTAATGACATGGCTATTCAACAGCGATACACCGAAAATGTGGCAATACAAGTTCAGCATAAGAACAAAGATACAAGTCTCAGTAATTGCTGTAAACCTAATTGCCATAATGCTCCTGTCGTTTATAACAATTAGTGGCAACATAACAAAAAATGTAGAACTAAAAAAAGAAGAGTTAAACAGAAATGCAAAGACCGTATTCGACTATCTGAACAATATCATCAATGACGACAGCTTGGAGGAGCATAAATTAGACGCCATTAAAAAGGAGCTTCCAAGATTATCCGACATCATTTGGAACCTCATAGTTTTGTATGACACTGAAGGACGAATTATTATGACTACCAACCCTGAGATTGACAGACTTGGCATAGTCGGGAAAGTTATGGATATCGATGCTTTTTATAATTTCAAGGTCAATTCACTTTTTAAATATGCAAACGACAGTCACATCAGTTCTGTAAGATATCATGCTATTTATCAGTCTATAATCACACAAAGCAATAAGCACATTGGCTATTTGTGTGTGCCATATATTACAATAACAAAAGAAGACACAAGAATACTAAGCAACACTTTTATTGCTCTGATAAATATGTTCGTATTAGTATTTGTACTAAGTGTAATTGCCTCCGTCTTAATATCCAACCAGATCACATTGCCATTAACAATGCTTAGAAATAACTTGATGTCAATAAAATTGGAGAAAGGCAATAAAAAACTAACATACAACTCGTCGGACGAAATTGGGAGTTTAGTTGACGAATACAACCTAAGTTTGGATAAAATAGAGGAAAAATCAAAATTACTGGCTCGCACAGAACGAGAGCTAGCTTGGAGGGAAATGGCAAAACAAATAGCACATGAAATTAAAAATCCTCTCACCCCTATAAAACTCAACATACAATTTCTTCAGAACGCCATAAACGGAGATCCTGACAAGTTTAAGGCTTTATTCGGAAAAATGAGCGCCACTATCATTGATCAGATAGACGAACTAGCAAAGATTTCGACCGAATTCTCAGCTTTTGCCAATATTCCTTCAGAGATTACTAGTAAGTTTGATCTGAATAACAAGCTAGTTGAAATCTGCAACCTATTCTCTACTGGGCAGAACTCGTTTCAAATAAAATATATAGGTAAGGAAATACCAGTGTACATAGAGGCCGATGCTGGGCAAATTTCGAGAGCATTCACCAATGTTATAAAGAATGCAACCCAAGCGTGTGATGGTAGCTCCGATGCAAAAGTTGAAGTAGAACTATTTACCAACAAAGACAATGCAATAGTTTCCATAAGAGATAATGGAGATGGCATTCCAAAAGAAATTTACGACAAACTATTTGTTCCTAATTTTACAACTAAATCTAGTGGTATGGGCATCGGATTATCGATAGCGTACAACATAGTAAAAACCTTCAAGGGCGACATATCATTTACATCAGAACTCGGACGTGGCACTACATTCATAGTAACCCTCCCTCTTTACAACTCTTATAAATAGCTCCAATACAACACCTTGTATCACGTTGATTTTCAATCGTGTTATTTCCCCCTCGTTTTGGGGGCTCCACATAAGGGTCTAATTAGATTCTGTATATCTGCGTTATGCTCACTTTGCGGATTATAGTGGTATTAACCTGAAACATGCATTAACTCACCTGCTACCTGCTCCAATCTCCTCAATTATCGAGCTTGAAGCACTTGCTACGACGTTCCAATACATGATTCGGGATTAATGAGAGATCGCCTTTTGTAATATCATGCAATAGGACAACTTGCGCCAACATCTATTTCTTTATGTTTATCTTTAGCCATATGGGAAGGTGGTCGCTGTATCCGCCTTCGTATTTAAATCCATTGTAAGTCCTAAAAATCTTTTTACCTAAATATTTTTTATCATCAATAAGCAGAAAATCTCTGTGATTTATGTATGAATTCTCAATGGAGGAATGCATACAGTAGCTCCCGTTTAGTAAAGATCCAGATACAATAAATTGGTCCAGGATTGACCACTGATATCTATATTTGTGTGTCCCTATCTCTTTTCCCATCATTTGATAAGAAAGATTATAAAGATCTGTAGGACAAATCGTTTGTGACGGTTCTTTCGCACCAAGGTGCTGTAATAGGCTTTCGTCAGCTGGTTCATCATTGAAATCGCCCATACACACTACTGTCGCCTTTTTATCGCTAGTCATAATAGAGTCTGCCAGTTTCCTTAATGTTTTACCTGCAACAGCTCTTTTTGCATCACTATTTCTTACTCCTGAATACTTAGATGGCCAGTGATTTACAAAAAAATGGATGAAATTGTCACAAGCCTTAAATTTTCCTTTTACGTATAGGATTTCTCTGCTGTGTGCCACTTTGTTGTTTATTACAAGATGATGGTGGCTAAAAGTGCTTGGTATAAACTCCTTAGCTCTGTACAATAGCGCAACGTCAATCCCTCTATGGTCTGGAGATTCTTTATGTACAATCCTATATCCCAAATCTTTTAGTGGAGTGGTATTTATAAGTCGCTCTAACACATTTCGGTTCTCAACCTCGCAGAAACCTATTATTGTAGGAAACCTATCGCCAGTCGCCGCTATTACTTGATATATTCTTTTACACTTTACTGCTAGCTTTTTATTGGACCATCCTCGTATTCCTCCACCAACAAACTCCTCGTCAGCAGTGTCGGGATTATCTTCTGTATCAAACAGATTTTCAACATTATAAAACATTATATTATAGGTGTAGTCTTGCGCTCTTACACCAAGACCAATCAACATTAAGCATACTGTAAAAACAATATCAGTCCTCATTTGTCTCTAAAATTTGCCACAAAGTAATAAAATATAACTATTTTTGCAAGAAAGTAAGATATAAATTATGTTTTAACTGATAATTGAACGTTTATCATACTGTAATAAAGATTGAAGAATGAAAGAAATCGTAAAAGCATTACTAGAAATAAATGCAATAAAACTATCTCATAAAGAACCATTTACATGGGCATCAGGGTGGAAATCCCCTATTTACTGCGACAACCGCAAAACCTTATCTTACCCTAATGTAAGGCAGCTTTTAAAGGACAGTTTTTGCGGTATAATTAGAGAAAAATACCCTGAAGCAGAGGTCATTGCAGGAGTTGCCACAGGAGCTATTGCGATAGGAGCATTAGTTGCCGATGAATTGGGACTACCTTTTATTTATGTACGTTCAGCACCTAAAGGGCACGGTTTGGAAAATCTGATTGAAGGAGTAATAAATAGCGAAGAGAAGGTTGTTATTATCGAAGATTTGATTTCTACTGGTGGGAGCAGTTTGAAGGCAACAGAGGCACTACGTGCGAGTGGAGCAGAAGTGTTGGGCATGTGCGCTATTTTTAGTTATTTATTCCCAATTTCTACAAAAAGTTTTCATACATACGATATAGAACTCTCTGTATTGAGCAACTACAACGAACTTATCGAGTTGGCGCTAGAAAAAGGGATTGTTAAAAACGAAGATGTTGACAATCTAAAAAAATGGAGAGAGGCTCCCGATAAGTGGGGTGTTCAAGGAGTGTAAAGATGGGAATAGAAAAGTACGTCAGCAAAATAAGACCGATAAATAGCAATGTCAACAATGTATATGCACATCTATCTAACTTAGAGAACTTATCAAGGTATTTTTCTGGGGAGGTGACTGATAAGATAAATAAAGAAATTCCACAAGTGCAAATTACAAATGTTCGTTCAGACTACGATTCCATTAAAGTGAATATAACTGGCCTTGGCGAAACTGGCTTGAATGTCATTGAACGAGAATCTTCGAAGTTGATAAAATTAGCCACTGCCGACAATTTCCCTCTGCCTATAATCGTATGGATACAATTACTCCCTGTTTCTGAGCAAGAAAGTAAGATACGCCTTACTGTTCATATGACAATGAATATGATGGCTAAGATGGCAATAGGAAAAAAGATGAAGAAAGGGGTAGATAAAATGGTTGAAACTTTGTCCTTAATGACCTACCGTTAATTACTGTTTGTTCTGTAAGGTTTGCACAGCAAGCTTTTTTTCATTGACGCCTTGGCGCATTTTTTGCATATGAATACGGGAAGGTCGGGGTATTTGTAATATTTGTCTTTGCATGCTTTCTTGCCCATATCTTAGATTTAGAATAAATAACGATAAAAAATAACTTTTGTTTTATGAGTTTACGAAAAATCAATAATTTTAAAAGTGTTGCAATTCTAATTGCTTTGTTATTAGTATCTATGGTGGCAAAATCCCAAGATAAGTACGATACGGCTAGGGACGGCGATGGCATATACTCGTTATTGAGAAGAAATAATATCTCGCCTTACAAATACGTAAACAATTTTATCGAGCTCAATAAAGGTATACTAGGTAAGAATAACTCTTTATTTGTGGGACGTAAATACAAATTACCAAATGTAAGCAATTCTGCACAAAGTGACTCTGAGTCGACAAGTTCTGTGGCACCCAATCGAGCAAATAGTACAAGAGCTATTAAAACATATAGTATTTTTGGAAAATACAAGAATATCGAGATTGTTGATAATGCTCTGAGTGGGGCAGCTTTCTATCTTGTAGGTGGCCATGGAGGACCGGACCCAGGAGCTATAGGTAAATACAATGGTAGCTCTATGTGCGAAGACGAATATGCATATGATGTAACTCTCAGATTGGGACGGGAGCTAATATCGCATGGAGCAGCTGTCTATATCATAACGAGAGATAGGAATGATGGGATTCGAGACGAAGCAATACTCCCATGCGACAAAGACGAATATTGTTACCCTAACTCACCAATACCACGCAATCATGTTAGGCGTTTAAAACAGCGTGCCAATGCCGTCAATAACATATACACCAAAAATAAATCAAGGTACACTTATCATAGAGCGATAATGATACATGTTGATTCTCGCAGTACTAGGCACAATGCCGACGTGTTTTTTTATTATGCCGGAGGTAGCACAAAAGGGAGGAGTCTATGTCTTAATTTGCAAGGTGTTTTCAACGAAAAATATGACGAACATCAACCAGGAAGAGGCTATCATGGCACCGTTAGTATGCGCAACTTGTATATGTTGAAAAATACAACGCCGGTAGCATCTTACATCGAACTCGCAAACATAAACCACAAAAGAGATCAGCAAAGACTTGTTATAGAGAATAATAGGCAGGCCTTAGCGAATTGGCTTGCTGAGGGAGTTATTAAAGATTTTAATAATAATAAGCGCTAGGGTATAAGTTCCAATAGATTCACAATCGTTATTTGTAGTAGTCAATCTTTAATTATTTCTGCTCTCTTGAATTCTTTAGTCCTGTCAAACAAATAACGCAAGGTTTTATGCGTCTTATCATGTTCTCCTCCTACTGCTTTAAAGATTGCGATCATCTTAGGGTTAAAATCTGCTACCCAGCTCAACTCCATTTGGTTATACCACGTCTTTCGCATCAAGACCTCCCGAATTTTGTAAAATATTGCTGACTCAACGCCACTCTTCTGATATTTTGGCACAACTCCCATTACCAACACCCGACATCTCTTAATTACTTTTCGTTTACGATACCACATTAATTTCAAGATATTTATCAGATTCAGCTTACCATTTGGAATCTTCTTCAAAAGCTGATTTATATCTGGCACCATCATAAATATTGCAATAGGTCGTCCTTCTTTATATACAAACCAAATAAAATCCTCATCAAGCATATGCCTTGATGCTTTAAGCATACTGTCAATATCCTTGGGTTCAATACATTTATAATTACCATGCTTTGTCCACGCCTGCTTATATATCTCCATAAAATCGTTAATAAACTTATCCTTTCGAGCAAAACGAAACTGCTCATAGCTAAATCCTGGTTTATTAAACATTCGCTCTGCAATCTTCCAAAATCGCTCTGGCAAATTAGGGCTAGTAATATCCAGCTGATAAGAATACTGTTCGTAGTAAGTTTTGAAACCGTAATTTTTAAAAAATCTCTCGTAATATGGCATATTATATTGCATACCATAAGTGGGCTGTACAAATCCATCGGTAAGCACTCCCCAATGAAAGAAATTCTCACCTATATTTATAGGTCCGTCAACAGCCTCCATACCCCTATTCTTCAACCACTTAATCGCAACATCAAAAAGACGTTCTGCAACACTATAATCGTCAACACACTCAAAAAAGCCAAGCCCACCAGTGGCTTGCTCAAAACTCTGAGCATAGGTATCCACCACAAATGCAGCAATACGTCCCTGCACTTCTCCGTTGCTCACAACAAGCCACCTACAAACAGCTCCGTTCTTAAGAGCATTATTTCTGTCTATATCAAATATATTTTCCACCAATGAGTGTGGCTGACAAACCCAGCTAGAATCGCCTTCATAAAGCTTATGAGGAAAATTATGAAAAAGCTCAACCTGAGCCTCTCCTTCAACTTCTACAACATTCATATACAATGCTTTTATACATCTAATACTTAACTCTTTAGTCAAGTGTTTTATTACTGTTTATACAAAAAATTATCTCTTCCTATTTTACAAAAATACTTTTTTAATTGGATTTTGGACTCATTCCCCAAAATCCGCAAGCCTTATTTTGAGTAGACCTTCCCTTATTTACCTTATAAAGGCTGTTGCGAGGAAGTCAAACAATCAGGAAAACCAATCCACTAAGATGAGTTTGCAAATTCTATTAGCCGATTACTTGCAGAAGCAAAATGAATTATCTGTCGTCATCCGCTGTGAGTGAATTTTGCAACGATGTTTATAAAACAGAAAATAAATCTCTTTAATCTAGAAGCTGGAGTCAGCCCTTCAACGTATTTGTGGAATATGCTGGAAGTATATCTTCAGAGCATAAAGAACGTCGGTAAACGCCCGATATGTACAAAGAATTGGATGATGAAATACTTTGTTATGTTTGGCATAGCTCATCTATTCTTTTCTATTATCTTCAAGGCATTAATCCATGTCAAATTATCCAAAGAATATTTAGCCCGAGCAGTGCTGTTGGGTGCTAACCCCTGCACAGCCATGGTGTTCGTGTGGAGCCATTTTGCTAAAGGCGATACCACCTACACATTGGTGCAGGTAGCGCTCAATGATTTAATCTTACTATTTGCTTTCGCTCCTATCGTGACTTTCTTGTCGAATGTCGGTGGCGTTTTCCATCCCATGGTACACACTGTTACTCTCTGTCATACTCTTTGTTGTCATTCCTCTTACTGCTAAAATACTAACCTGCGTAGCAGTTATTCGGCGGATAGGAATAGCATATTTTAATAACATCTTTGTTCGCAAGTTCGATAACTACACGGTTGACGGATTACTATTAACGCTTATCATCCTGTTTCCATTTCAAGGAAAAACGATATTGCACAATCCCTTGCATATTGCTTTGATTGCCGTACCTCTTATTTTGCGAACAACTCTGATATTTTGTCTTGCCTACGCTTGTACGAAATGGTGGAAATTGCACCACAACATCGCCACACCTGCCAGAATGATTGAGACATGCAATTTCTTTGAATTGGCAGTGCGCTAGCTATTTCTTTCTGACTTGCATTCTGGTGCCACACTGGACACCGCAATAGGTGTTTTTGTATAAATTCCAGTAATACTGATGCTGATAAGAATAGCCAATAGCACCAGAAGTTGATTTCCTAGAAAAATAAAAAGGAGCACCCTACCCTATAAAGATTTATAGTCTTATTTTCAACAACTTATCAACATCCAATCTAAAAAGCTTATGAAATTAGGGTGACAAGCCAAAAAAAAGTGTTTTCTTTGCAGCTCGCGAACTCATTAGGAGAGGTGCTCGAGTGGTTGAAGAGGCACGCCTGGAAAGCGTGTAAACCCCAAAAGGGTTTCGAGAGTTCGAATCTCTTCCTCTCCGCTTTAACGACCAGCCAAATAACGGTCAAAAACTACCAAGTCCTACATTATCAACAATGTAGGACTTTTTTTATTTGATTCTGTTTGAAAAATAATCGTGGCTAAAACATGACCTAAAATGCCAAGACATTCACTAATTACCTATCAAACAGCAAGTTAAATATTTTTCAAGAAATCGACTACGAGTAGTTGAATGATGAAAATATAGTAAAAAGTCCTATAACGCCAATGTTTATAGGGCTTTTGCTATTTTCATGTAGGTTGCTAGTAGGTAGTATAAGCCAAAAACCGCCATAGTTTTGTGACTAATTCGTGACTGATTCGCAACCTACAAAATCAGTCACAGAGTTGGCGGTTTTTGGCGTGTAAGTGACTGATATTGGCGTGTTTGTTCTTACGTCTTTTTGAGCAAAAGGCTGTAATTTTGTGACCAGAAATAAAACGGTCACAGAATCGGTCACAGTAATTATTAATCATTAAAATGATGTTAGTATGAAAAGTACATTTAACTTTGCTTTCTTCGTGATACGAAATCCAGGAAAAAGAAACGGAACTGAAGCGATTTTTAGCAGAATTACCATCAATGGTA
>JBKECH010000124.1:0-6233 GCA_047974415.1 Bacteroidales bacterium
AGTACTGAAAAGCACCATCACCGACATAGAAGGCAACACTAGAGAAGTTATCAGCGAGTGGAAACTATCGAAAGTAACAGAGGTTCATGGCGACTATATGGAGTATTTCTACGAGCAAGTCGATGAAACCGTGCGTGGTAGCCTAAATGCTAAAGCTCTCTACCTAAAGAGCATTAAGAACAACACAGGTACAGAGGTTGTATTCACTTCCAACAGCATAAAGACTAAGAAAACAAACAATGCTCGCTACGGATTTTTAAGCAGTAGCAACAAGCTATTGGACAAAGTAGATGTAAAATTTGAGGGCGATGTACTTCGCTCCTACACATTAGAATATAAAGACGGAGTTTTCCACACTAAGCTCCTCGATAAGATTACTCATTTAGACAATAATGGCGATGAGTTTGCATCACACACATTCGACTATTACGATGATGTGGAAAATGGTGGCACACTCACGCCATTTAAAGATGGAGAAAATTGGAAATTACATGATGATAATCTAAAAGCTAATTTCATAAATCCACTAGCCAACTTTGGAGTACCCGGTTTTAGTGAAAGAGCTTCTGCTCTTGGTGGTAATAAAACTACTTCTACATCATTTTCTACTTATGCAGGTGTTGGTGTTACCAACTTCGATCCTGTAACAAAAAGTATGACAGTTGGTGCTAACTTTAGTCATTCACGAAATAGGAGTAAGGGCTTATCCTCTCTTATTGACATCAATGGAGACGGACTGCCCGATAAAGTATTTGTTGAAGGTGGTTCGGTATATTATCGCCCAAACTTGTCAACCACATCTGAATCCGAAACTAAATATGGAGATAAGATTAGAGTAAAGAATATATCTAAGATTTCAGACAGTAAATCTCGCACCTTCTCTGTTGGTGGTACTGCCAATCCCGGTTTTTATCAAATAATAGCGGTTGCAGGTACAGATTTCAGTCAAACAAAGTCCGAAACTAGCACTTATTTTTCAGATGTTAATGGAGATGGTTTGACTGACTTGATTTCCGGTGGTAAAGTTCATTTCAACCACATAGAGAAAGGTGAAAATGGAGAATTAATACCTGTTTTTACTGAAAGTAGTGCCAATACGCCAAGTCCTATCATTGGAGGTGGTGTAATTGATGCTTCTGCAACAGAGGTTGACCCCGAAGAACAAGCCGATATGATAAAATACTCACCCATGCAGGATGTTGTTCGTGTTTGGGAAGCTCCTTTCGATGGGAAAGTTAATGTTACAGGTAGTGTAAAACTTCTTCAACCAGACGACCCACTAAACGAAGAAGGCTACGAAAATGCTGATGGAGTGAGAGTAGCTATACAGGTAAAAGGTAGCGAAAAATGGAACAAGTCTATTGCTAAAGATGATGCAAGTAGTCATAGTGCAACATTAAGCGATGTGGAAGTGAAAAAAGGCGACCGAATATACTTCCGTGTTCAGTCTGGAAATCAAGAAATGAGCAACGGAGTTTTTGACAGAGTAAGTTGGAATCCTACCGTTAGTTATGAAGAAGAAAATGACGGAACTCCTTATGGATATAGTTCAGTAGCCTATAACGCTGCCGAATCTCAAATTACTACCTCCGAAACATTCACATTTATTTCGGAAGCTGTACCGTTTAAAGTTAATAGCACCTTTGAAAAACCACTTACTTCTGACAGTGTAACTTTGCAAGTTTATTTGTCGAACAATCAAAAAACTGATGATGGACAGGACGATAATCCCAACTATTTTAGAGATTTGGTATGGGAGAAAACTTTTGCAGGTGATGAGCAATTAAAGACTAGCTTAGATTTTGATATTGAAAACGACAAAAAAGGTCAGAATATCGAGTTTAAAGTTGTAAGTTCGACTAATGTAGATTGGAATAAAGTTAAATGGTCTCCCGTTGTTACATACCAAAATAACAACATGGATATGGATGTTGTAGCCTATGTACATTACGATGTGAAGGCTAATCATTTACTTAAAGGGAAGTCGTATTCTTTACAAAGTAATGATACGCTATGCCGTATTACTCCGGACATAGATGTTAAGGATGGCGAAACGGTTAGTGGTAGCCTTATAATTGCGGTTAAGAAAGAACATGAACTACTTGCAAAAAAAGAGATATATCTTCTTAATAATGCGATAGCGGTTGATGACTATATTGATACTATATTTACAGAACCCGGTAAGGTGTGGATAGAGTATTACGCAGATGCAGAACTGCTTGATAAATTGGATTCTTTGAATGTGAAAATTAGAACCATAAAAGAAAGTTCCGAAACACAAGCAGATGTATATACCAATAGGGCTGATGAGGGATTTGGTGCTATGTATAGAGCTTGGGGGCAATTTACATACAATGCTTCCGACAATCGATACACTAGAGCTATTGACGAAAATCTTTTAAAACTCCCCGAGAGTGAGGATGCCGAACTAGACCCACTTACTACCGCATTCATTCCTATGGTACTTGAAAATGACGGAAAAGCATACTACAAAGGGCAAAATCCCTATACATGGATAAATAATGATGTTATGTGTGCATCTCGATTGAGTGAGCAAGAAGTGGTACTTACTAACCCATTGGCAGGCATGAGTACAGATGCAGGAAATTGGGGATCGGGTGCTTTCAGACCCGGATTGGAAACTAAAAGTAAAAGTAATGCAAATATGGCAGGTGTCATGGGTGTTACTACAAGTAAATCAAAAGGAGATAGTGAGACAACATTGTCAGTCGCCGACATGAACGGTGATGGCTATCCCGACATCCTTTCTGGCAATGATATTCAGTTGACAAACCCACAGGGTGGATTTGATGGCGAAATCATTTACGGTATAAATAATCACAAAAGTGAGAGTGAGTCGAACAGTTGGGGGTATGGTGGAAATCCTATCCATGCTGCATCTACAATTTCGGCAACAGCATCCTATGTTAATTCGGTTAATACAATCCTTAGCTCAAAAACTTCTCGTCAGGAGAAAATGGATGCAGCGGAAAAAATGAACTCATCAAAAACTGCTTTAGAAAACTCTAAAAATCAAGTTGGTATTTCAGGTTCAGTTAGCTTTCCAAGAAATGAAGACCATGCAGTAGAAACTTATCTTGATGTTAATGGAGACGGACTGCCCGACAAAATAAATTCTGATAAAACAGTGTCCTTGAATTTAGGCTACACATTTGCGGATGCAGTAAATTGGGATTTAGACAGACTTGAAGGTGGAGAAGCAAAAACAGTAAATGCAGGTATGGGATTCGACTTCGGTGCATCAAGTATTTCTGCCGGATTTGGTTTGACTACCACAACATCAAACAGCGAGTATAGCCTTATGGATATTAACGCTGACGGGCTGATTGACAAAGTCTGGAAAAACGGTGATAATATATCTGTCTCTCTGAATACAGGAGATGGATTTGATACTCCAATTGTGTGGAAAGGTATTAGTGAGATAGGAACTTCTGCAAGTACAGCAGAATCAGTAAACGCAGCTTATACACAGAGTTTCTTTGTTTGGCTCGTGAAGATTTCTTTAAATGCAGGAAATTCTTTGGGGCAAACAATGGATAGAAGCCTTACTGCCATCCGTGATGTTGACGGAGACGGCTATCCCGACTTTATATCTACGGACAAGGACGAAGAAATGACAGTTAAGCGTTCAACAATTGGGCGTACCAATAAGCTGAAAGAGGTTCATAATCCACTTGGTGGCAGTTTTGCAGTTGACTACAAACGCAGTCCTGCCACATACAGCCACCCCGGTGGTAAGTGGGTAATGGCTAGCCTTGAAATCAATGACGGCATTAACGATGACGGTGTAAACAGCATTACGGAGTTCGACTATGCAGACGGAGTGAGAGACCGCTATGAGCGTGAGTTCTTAGGTTTTGGTAAGGTTGTTACTAAACAGATAGACAGCGAAAACAGCATGGCTCTATATCGCTCTGTGGAGCAAGACTACGATGTTAGTTCCTACTACACAGCAGGCAACAGCTTGGGTAGCACCTTGAAAGATGCCGACAACAATATTTACACTCAAAGCTCGCAAGAATACTATACTTACAGAGTGAAAAGCAATGGCGACAGCTATACTTTCTCTAATGCAGGAGACATAGGTATTCTTGAAAGTCCGGCTATATTTACGCCTTTACAGTTCTCGCAATCAGAAAATAAAGAGGGTGGCAATAATTCCGCTATTTTGCAACAAAGCCACTACACCTACCGCAATGGTGCTACGGGCGAGCTTAGTTCCTACAAGTTTAGCGACAAGGGTAGTCTGAGTGCTGATGGAGACGGAGATTTTAACTACCAAACCACGATTGATTATACCGACCTTGCAGACAAACGCATACTCGGTTTGCCCGCCAAGGTGCAAGTGAAAGGCGCAGACGGCAATCTCTATCGAGAGACGACAGCAAGCTACGATAAATTGGCACACATTACACAAGTGAGTCAGACCCTTGAAAGTGGCAAGGCAACGAGCGATTTTGAATGGGATAAATACGGTAATATTACTAAGCGCACCATGCCCGAAAACAGCACAGGTCAGCGTATGTGGTACAGCTACAAATACGAAAGCGATTACAATATGTATGTGGAGCGCATTGAAGACGCATGGGGCTATCGAAGTGAGCTTGAAGATTACGACTACCGATTTGGAGTGGCAATGAGGACTAAGGACATCAACGGCTACTATCAAGAGCAGGAGATTGACGAGATGGGGCGCATCACTCAGATTACTGCTCCCAATGAATTGGCAGAGGGAGTACCCTTTACAATACGTTTTGAATACCACAATGCCAAACTTGGCAGCAATGGTATTGATGCTCCGGCGTATGCGCTGACACAGCACTACGACCCTGAACATCCCGATAACTTTATGAATACCACCACCTTTGTGGACGGTATGGGACGAGCCATACAAGTGAAGAAAGACGGTGTTGTTGCAGAGGGCGGTAGCAAGCAGGAGCTTAGCATTGTGAGTGGGCGTGCCTACTTCGATGCCTTTGGCAGAGCTGTGAAAGCATACTACCCAACAACAGTAAGTTTGAGCGAATTTGCAAAATTTAGCAATAAATTTGATAATGTTACGCCTACAATTACTACCTTTGATGTCATGGACAGAGCCTTGCAAATAACCATGCCTGACGGCACACAAACTACCAACGCTTATAGCGTGGAGGGTAACTTGCAGGTGGTGAAAACCACCGATGCCGAGGGTGGCGAGCAAGCGAGCTACACCAACGGCAGTGGCTTGAATGTGAAAACCGAGCAGCTCAGTGGTCCGAGTGGAACGATTACCACTTCCTTTGAGTATGATGCAATAAATCAATTGCTCAAAGCTATCGACACAGAAGGTCATGCCATTGTAAGTACCTACGACATGGGCGGACGGCGTACCTCCGTTACCCATCCTGATGCAGGAACAAGCCGGTTTACTTACGACAATCTGGGCAATGTATTGACAAAACAAACAGCAAACTTGGCGGACAGTTCGGCAGTGATAAACTATGCATACGACTACCACCGCCTAACTGCGATAAACTACCCCTTGCATCCCGAAAATAATGTGCGCTACCACTACGGCGACAAGCATTCAACGCACAATCGTCGTGGTCGACTGGCACTTCAAGAAGATGCCAGCGGTGCGCAGGAGTTTTATTATGGACTGATGGGTGAACTGACGAAAGTAAGGCGCACGCACATCATTCCGAACCACGCCGTAGCCACCTTTGAGATGCAGTGGAAATACGACTCATGGAACCGAGTGCAGGAGATGATTTATCCCGACAAGGAGAAACTTTCTTACCACTACGATGCTGGCGGTCAGCTGCAAGGCCTGACAGGCAACAAATCCTACGGCTACAACTACGTGCAAGACATCGGCTACGACAAGTTCGGTCAACGCACTTACATTTAGTACTGCAACGGCAGAGAGACCACCTACAACTACGACCCGAAGATGCGGAGACTAGAGGGTTTGCAAGCCAAAAACCAGAGTGTAACCTTTATGGATAATGCCTATTCCTTCGATAAAGTAGGCAATATCCTAGGAGTGGATAATACCGCTCCAGCAGGCGCAAGCATGGGCGGAAAGATGTCACATACGTACACTTACGATAAGCTCTATCGCCTCAGCTCGGCAAGCGGAAGCTACACTGGCGCCGACAAAAAGCAAGCAGGCTAGGACTTAAGCATGAGCTCCGACACTATGAACACTATTGTTAGCAAGAAACAGCATC
>JBKECH010000142.1:0-3390 GCA_047974415.1 Bacteroidales bacterium
ACTACGTAGCAGGCGCAGGCTTCTGCTGCGACGATGCTAGCCCACAGCTAAAAAGCATTCCAACTACGGGAGATGCGTATGAGAAGTTGCAGTATTACTACCATCCCGACCATTTGGGTTCTGCTAGCTATATCACAAATCTTGACGGAGAGGTAGTGCAACACATCGAGTATGTGCCATTCGGCGAGGTTTTTCTTGAGGAACGTAATAATACTTGGAATACGCCGTATCTATTTAATGGTAAGGAACTTGATGAGGAAACTGGGCTTTACTACTATGGGGCTAGGTACTATAATCCGAGAGCTAGCCAGTTTCTGTCAACAGATAGATTTGCTGAAAAATATCCTTATGCCTCACCGTATCAGTATTGCTTGAATAACCCGATAAATGCTATTGATGTTAATGGGGATAGCATTTCAATAGTATTTAATTCGGTAGTCACAGCACCTAATGGAAATTCTAGTATTAAGACTGATAGCTACCATTATGGACAAGACAATAATGGTAACTATAGCTTTCTTGATGCCTCTGGAAATTCCTACTCGGGTAATGACCCTTTCGTAAGCCAAGTATCTGCGGCTCTTGGTAAACTGAGACAAGGTCGAGCAGGTAGAAAGTTAGTTGATGAGCTTGTAAATTCATCCAATAATACTCAAATTGTATCTCGTAATTATAACTCAGCTGATGTAAGTGGAGGGCAATATGTAACATGGAACCCCACTTTGACTACTGGAGGTCCAGATATTAATGGTAACACCAATAGAGACCCGTTTGTTAGTCTTGTACATGAACTAGCTCATGTACAAGATGTTTGGAATGGCACTATTGATAGGAGTACTTGGTTCAGAAATGGCAAAGACAATATACTTAATGCTGAAAAATATGCTACACATATTGAAAACCAAATAAGAAGTGAACACAATATATCCCTACGTGCTAGTTATGCCGTAGGAGCAAATGGTGGCATACATTCTAATTCCAGAATAATTAATGGTAATAGAGAAAGTCTGTTTTTTAATACAACACGCACAATAGACTATAGCATGCCTCCTATTTTAGGTGCAACTCCGCCTTCTCCTCCAATGATAATGACAATTACAGAACCATTCAAGTACTAAAGCAATGAAAATATGTATATTTATATTAGTACTCCTATCCACAACCGGACTGTACGCACAAAGCTCTTCTGGTAAAATTTCTAAACAAATTTTCAAAGAGCAAAGAAAATTGTCTAATAGAAGGGATGTGAGATTTATGCAGTTTCGTGAAATAAGGGAAAGTGGTGAAATATGGAATCGAATTGAGGAAGGAACACAGTTTGATACACTTTATATATTGGAGGCTTATGATATTGTTACAGGGATTTTTTATTATAAAATATGGAATGAAAATCTTTATATCGATTTTACTTACACTCTCCAAAATGGTTTCGTGTTTGATACTAAGGGCTCTTACACAAAATATATGTGTGAACTAGTTGAAAAATGGAATATTCCCAGTATAAGGAAAGAGGAAAGAGAAAACTCTGACATTGCGGGAGGGCACATAGTATATGCAAGCATGGTAATAAGAAAAAAGAAAAAGTACAAAGTTAAAAGTATTGTATTTAAAGAGTTCTTTAATCTAAAGAGAGATGGCAGTATGGGTAATGGTTCAGATATGTTGAATGGTAATAAATAAAATGCAAGGAACAGCCATTTTTAATGGTGGATTGTAAATGCTTAATCATAAACGAAATGCAAACAGCAAATACATATCATATAGGCGGACAGCTTGGAGAAGGCTTCCTAGAAGAACGCAACAACACTTGGAATACTCCATATTTGTTTAACGGCAAGGAACTTGATGAGGAAACTGGGTTGTACTATTATGGGGCTAGGTACTATAATCCGAGAGTGAGTGTGTGGTATGGGGTGGATCCGTTGGCTGAAGAGTTCCCACACCAATCACCGTACTCTGCGTTTAATAACAATCCGCTTCGTTTTGTAGACCCAGATGGTCGTGCAGCTGTGCCAGCAGATTGGCCACCAAAGTGGTGGACATCGAATGTCAATAAGTGGAACCAGTTGAACAATAAAGAGAAGAATATTATTAGATGGGATCCTCAATTCTATAAAGCTTTTGATATTGAGAAAAATGCCAATTCTGCATTTGCAATGACAGAAGCAACTTTTGGAAAACAAGGTAAGGGTGATGAAAGTGATGCGTTTAGACACGCTTTTTGGCAAGCTACAAATACTCAAGATGTTGGAGAAGGTTTTACGCGAAAATGGTCAGATGCCCACGAATATGGAACACCAACAAATGAAGTTAAGACAGACCTTTATATGGATATTCATAATAATGATGTGGGGATAGAAATTGGAAAAGCAAATCCAAAAGCTACACCAGAAGAATTAAGGGATATTATTTTAGATAGAATTTCCAAAGGAGATTTATTGATAATAAACAGTAACAATAAGTTGATAAAATCTGATGGTAGCGGTTTAAAATCTTCGGAAATAAGACAGTATGATACATCAAAAAAAATAGCTACTGAAATTCTTAAAAACCCTAATGACCAAAGAACAAAAGATTATGAGTAGTAAAAATTTATTTTTAATTATTATGGCTATAAGTTCTCTTTTTTACTCCTGTTCTAATGAAGCAGAATACAAAGAGTATAAAATAATTGACTTATCTAAGCCAATTTCAGACACTCTGAAATTTGAAAAAGACGGTAGAATTATTGGGGTTGAAATCTTAATAACAGGGTTTGTGAATGGGAAATCAGTTTTGGAGTTTGAAAATGGAGCAGGTAGATTTACAAAAATTGACTTAGAAAATACTGTAAATGAAAAGCATGAAACAGAATGGTATAGCCCGAATCTTAATTTTAAATATTTGCCTGAATCACAAATTTTAGGCGATAGTTTAGTTTTAAAGTATAGAATGTATTAGATATTAAAAGCCACTCAATGAGTGGCTTTTTTATTCCACATCTTTAAGCACACCACTAAGGGCATCCCTTAATTTTTTCTTGCCGATAAAAGCATCAAGCATTGTATAAATGGTTTGCTTTTCGTTATCGTCTAAGGCTTCCAGTAGAGCCACTTTTTCCATTATAGATTTATCATATGAGTTTATCTCTTTGAGTTCGTCAGTAGAAGCGAACAAATCAGATAGCGAAACTCCGAGAGCTTTAGCGATCTTTTCTAAAGTGGTAACAGTAGGGCCAGTTTTACTGTTCTCGATACGGCTGTATTGAGCAGAGCGAATGGATTTGCCCAAGCTATTACTTGGGGCGATATTGACCAATACAATAAGTCTGCCAGTACGGCGGAATCTGTCAATGCAGCTTATACTTACAACATCATTATTCCTCTTACCCCTGTCTCTCCTTTGCCTGCA
>JBKECH010000114.1:0-5123 GCA_047974415.1 Bacteroidales bacterium
ATTAGCTAACAGACCTATAATGGTTTCCCTGATTGAAGCATAGCCTTTGAAACAAACAAATAGCATCACTACTAAATGATGGTAGGTATTAAACTTTTTGACGTAATGTTCCGCTTTGTGAGCCTTTGCAATACGACGTACTTCGCCTTTATCTATAAACCTTAACAATTGATTAAATATCGGCTGTCCGATAAAATTATTACTTTTACCCATGTCTTAACTTTTAAGTATAGTAGCTCAAAAGTAGGCATGCTGAGTCAGATTGAAAAATCTGGCTCAGTAATTTTTAACCGGACAGTAGTGATAAGGAAATAAAAAACTTGTAAGATACATATAAGAATTAAGCGTTAGCTTCTGAATTTTTTGTTTTTTCAAAATCTCCAAATTTTAAAAAAAGCAGACTAAAAATTGAGGATGACTGATGCCTGCGCCTACGGCGTGGGTAATTTGTGCATTTATTTAGTCTGTGGGTGTTTGGAGATACCTGAAAAAGCAAATAAAGAACTACAAATCCCACGCTTTTTTTGTGTCCAATTTTAAAGGTTTGCAGCGGGGTTGCAAACAGTAAAGATCAAGGTTCAGCGAAAGCCAACGGGCTAACCTCCCACTAGTGACAAGACACAAAAGCGGTAGCCGAAAAGCTTTTAGAGTAGGCATCTTATATTTTAATAATAAAGTAATATGAAAAAGGTATTATTTACATTGGTAGCTCTTGTTGGGCTAGCGTTTGCAAATGAACTTTCAGCTCAAGTGCATTTTGGAGTCAAAGGAGGAGCGAATGTTGCAACTTCAACTATGGATGGAAGTAGTCAAGGAGTAAGTGTCTCATTTGATAATGGGTACGGATTTTCATACTATATTGGAGGGCTTGCAGAATTTTCAAAACCAAGGCAAAAAACTATGCTTCAGATAGAGCTTTTGTATTCTAATGCAGTTTCGACACTAGGAGTATTAAGTGATGAGTTTACGATGATGCAATCATATTTAATGTTACCTGTTCTTTTGAAATATGAATTTGCAGAAGGTTTTTCTGGATATATGGGAACATATTTTGCATATATGCTGGGCGCAGAATCTGAATATGATGATGGTTATACTGAAGATATAAAAGATGGTTACAGTGATTTAGATATAGGTCTAGTGCTTGGCGTAGAGTATGCGTTTAAAAGTGGATTCTTCATAGAAGCGAGATATAATTTTGGTATAACTAATATGGTTGATGTTGATACATACGCAGGTACTGGAATTACATTAGATTCAAAAAAACAGAAGTATTCAGATCGGTGTTGGATATAAATTCTAACACACATAAAGACTTTTGGACTTTAGTTCAAAAGTCTTTATCTTTAATATAACCCATATAATTAGATAAGATATTATGAAAGTAATTCTCCTTATTTGTGCTAGCCTACTCTTCTTATCAATTGCTAATTTACCTATCGGTTATTTTACCTTCTTACGGATAGTTGTTACAATGGGAGCTTTGTATGGAATAATTACAGAATACAAGGAGGAAATAAACTTTTGGGTTATTGCATTTGCATTGGTTACCATACTATTCAACCCAATTCTTCCTATACATTTAAACGATAAAAGTCTTTGGATTCCTATTGATTTGACTGCAGGACTTCTATTTGGTGTCAAATTCTTTCAGGTCAATAATAATTCTAAAAAATAAAAATGATACAAATTACTACAGAGTTAAAAGCTCATTTTCTGAGATTGTACCAAATGGCAGTGTCAGATGAAAACTTTAGTCCTTTAGAAATGAAAATGCTATATCAATTAGCAGAAGACAGAGGCATTCCCAACTATGAATTGGATAAAATTTTACTGTCTGCAGAAGGAGCATTCCCTATCCCCCAAGCTATTGAGACTCGGATAGAATACTTATATGACATGGCGAAAATGGCATGGGCAGATGGTGTGATCACCGATGAGGAAGTATCGATGTTACGGAAGTTTTGTAAGAAATTGGAGTTTTTGGATGAGAACGTCGATGAATTGGCAAAATACCTTCTTGATAGTGTTGAAAAAGGCTTGTCGGCACAAGATATTATTAACGAGTTAAAAGCCTAAGGATATGAATGCCCTAAAAAACCTATTGGCGATAAAAGAGGATAAAACAACTTCGTCGTCACCTCAACAAGTTACTTCTAGCTCTTCAGTATCAACAGGAGAAGATCAACTAACCAGTACTTATTACAATAGTGGTTATTCAGGCTCTTTAACTGCTTTTGGTTCGAGTTCTGTGTTTCGAGCATGTCTCGAAGATATTTACGAAAAATTCAAGAATCGTTGCAGAGAAGATGTGATTGAACAACAACGTCTAAATGCACCATATGAGCAAGAAATTGAAACGCAAAAATGCAATTTAAAAGGACGACAAGCCTTAAAAGAGATAAAAGAAGAAAGTGCTGAGAAAACGGCAGATGAGATAGAGCGAATTAATAGTGATATTGCTAATGTCAAAAATGATCCTGCAAAATATGGCGTCGATGCTAGTCGTAAGCCTAGGGCTCAGTTTTTTATTGGTTTCTTAATATTATTAGCAATCACAGCCTACGTTCTAGTTTTTTATATTTCAGCTTCGTACTCAGCGTTCTTCAAAGAGTTTGATCCTGCGAGTACTGTAATTGGAAGTATCTTCGATGCGCAAGCATTTAGTAAAGCTGTTGAAGATGGGTGGTTAGAAGCAGTCTTTATTAGTACCATACCATTTGCATTCATGGGGCTTGGGTATGTAATCCATATGTTACAAGAGCATAATAAGTCAATTTCTTCAACGCTTAAAGTAATAGGCTTATATCTTATAACATTTATCTTTGATGCAATCCTTGCGTATCAGATCGAGGAAAAACTATATGACTTAAATAAAACTCTAGAGAGTCCAGAGTTTAACCTTAGCCATGCGTTCTCAAGTGTCGGCTTTTGGGGAATCATCTTTGCTGGTTTTGTTGTGTACTTTATTTGGGGATTAGTATTTGATTTCGTGATGAAAGAACATGCAAATGTTGATAAGATAAAGGCATTTATAGATAAGCTTAATGAAGAAAAAGAACATCTTATTAGAAAGAAAACAGAATTGCTCAAGCAAATAGAAACCATATCTCAAGAAATTATAGATGTCGAAGGAAAAATACAGAAACTACAAACTAAGGTTGATGGGTTTATTTTCCCGAATAGAAAGTATTTGTTATACCATTCAGAGTATGTAAAGGGATGGTATATGGCAATCTCTGTAGAAATTGCCTTGCCTCATGCGCAGAAGCAAGGGTTGCTAAAAGAATGTGAATATATCTCTCAGCAGCATTTAGAAAACAAGCAAGTGGATAATGAGCATTACGAAGAGAAAGTATATAATTTAAACAAATAGAATGAAAACAAAGAATCTAGTTTTAGTCATAGCAAGTATGACTGTGTTACTTTCGCTATACAGCTGCTCAAGTTCAAACAATAATCAAGACAATAAAGAAGCTTCATCAGAGTCGACTGCGGGGACTTCAGAAAACAAGTCCCACATTACCCAACAGAATCTAAATATAAGTATATTTTTAGATGTCTCTGATAGGATAAGTCCAAAGATACATCCAAACCAAACAATGGAATACTATCAAAGGGATATTGGATATATTAATTCGGTTGCATCTGCTTTAGAGCATCGCCTTTTGAGAAAGAAGGTAAACTTATTGAATGACAACATTCAACTTTTTATAGAGCCAACACCTGCAAATAGGGAAATCAATAGTATTATTGAGCAACTCAAGCATACAATTACAAAGAACAACGCAACCAAAGAAGGTATTCTAAATCTAAGCGACAAATATACAATGTTAACTACAAAATTGTACGAAGAAGCCCTAAAGGCAGAGAGGTATGATGGTTCTGATATTTGGGGCTTTTTTAAGAATAATGTGAAAGACTATTGTATCGAAGAGAATCATAGAAATATACTTGTCGTTATCACAGATGGCTATGCTTATTATAAACCTAGTGCAATAAGAGAGGGAAATGCCTCAAGTTATTTGACGGAAAACTACATTAAAGCCTTAAAGCTTAACAATTCAAATTGGAAAACTTCCATGGATGAAAAAGGCTTCGGGTTTATTGTTGCAAATTCAGGTTTAGAAAATTTAGAGGTATTAGTTTTGGGGGTAAATACATATGATGGCAATCCATACACTCAAGATATTGTAAAGGCTTATTGGTCTAATTGGCTAGAAGCAATGGGAGTTCAAAGATACGCTATTAAAGGTGCAGATATACCCTCAAGTCTTGATGGGGTAATTCAAAAGTTTATTCTGAATCCATAATTAGTAGCTTTGCTTGTATTAATAAAGTAGTTCTTTAAATAGTTCAAATATAATTTGCATTATTTAAACACAAACTAACGATAATTCAGGTTGAATTGGCAAGAGTCAACCTTAACATATTTAGAAATAATAAAATCAACACTCGTGAAGCAATTAATTACACTTTTAATATTCTTATTATTCGTCGGCTGTGTGCCAGAATCAAAATATGAAGAAGTTGTTAAAGAGAACAATAGATTAAAATCTGAAATATATGAATTGAAATTTGGGGTTTCCAAGCTCTCAAAAGACGCAAAAAAAATGTTCAATATGGGTGATTTTGCAGGAGCAAAAGAAAAAATAACCATACTAATAGACAAGCATCCAAACTCTGTAGAATGCGCAGAAGCAAGAAAAATTATTCCAATAATCGAAGAGGAATTATTGTGGGACAAAGTGGAAAATTCAAATGATTTAGATCTTGTAAAGGAATATATAAGAATATATCCCCAAGGGAGGTATGTAAAAAAGCCTATGACACTAAAAGAAATATAATAAGTAAGATAGATGCGGATGCATATGGTTATTTCGGTTCGAATGATGCCACCCATTTCGGTTTAACCGTGCCAGTGATTTCGGTTCAAACCGTGCCATGTTTTTTCTTTCTTTTGGAGGAGGGGGCGTGAGCTAAAGTGAGCTATACATTACGGTTCGTTTTGTGCCACTGAAAGAGATTAAGTTTAACCCGCCAAATGAGTATTTTGCTCGTTATGGCAAATACACTTAATCCGATGGATTTAAAACAGATTTTAAGCTTACACCGCGATGGTG
>JBKECH010000128.1:0-31035 GCA_047974415.1 Bacteroidales bacterium
ATAGCTTCCCCATCGGGGATTAATCTGTTTAATTGTTGAAGGTTTAGGGTTGAAGGTTGAATTGTTGGAAGTTTAGGATCTGCGCAGGGCGAACATTGTTAAAATTATTAATATTTTGAGGTCTGTGCAAGGTAAATAGGGTTAAAGTTTTTGATTTGGAATGAAGGAGGAAATTTGGAATTGTTAAAAAAGCATTGGTTCAAAATGTGGGCTCACCCACTCTATTCGACATAGAGCCTGTTTTTTGAACATCATTTTGGAGATCCTACCCGAGGCGGTACTTTTTGCTCACTACAAATAACATAGAGCAAAAAAAAAGCCAGCACTGTAAAGCGTTGACTTTTTGTAGCGAGAGGCGGGCTTGAACCGCCGACCTCATGATTATGAATCATGCGCTCTAACCAGCTGAGCTACCTCGCCATTTAGTTATCCAGAACTTGTGTTCTCCCTAACGGTGTGCAAAGATAATACCTTTAAATAAAACAAGCAAGAATTTATTTTTTATTTTGTAATGCTTCTTCCTATTTCCATATTTTGCGCTCGTTTAAAGACCTGCGCCATCTGATGGCATTGCGAGAATGTTCGGCATTGGTTTTTGCAAAGTTGTGGTATCCAGATAAATCATCTTTGGCGCACATAAACAAATAGTTATGCTTTTTGTGATTTAGTACGGCATCAATAAACTGAATTTCAGGAAAGCAAATAGGACCAGGGGGCAGACCTTCATATTTATATGTATTGTAGGGGGAATCTTTCTCGAGGTGTTCGTACAGCACTCGTCTGATGCTCGGGTCGCCAACAGCGTATTTGACGGTAGGGTCGGATTCTAATTTCATGTTCTTTTCTAGTCTGTTTATATATAAGCCTGCAACAGTTGGAGCTTCGTCAATCTTTGCTGTTTCTGATTGCACTATTGATGCCAATATTTCTACTTCGATGGGGCTTAGCCTACAGTCTTTTGCTTTGCGACAGCGTTCTTCATTCCAAAATTTCTTGTGTTCTTGCTGCATCCTTGCTACAAACTCTGAGGCATCAGTGGTCCAATATATTTCGTAAGTATTTGGAATAAACATTGTTGGGAAGTTGTCTCTTGAAAACCCATTCTTCTTTATCAATATGTCATCCGAAAATATCTGCAATATCGAGAGCGAATCTGCTTGTATGTATTTGGACACTTTCCCTGCAAGGTCTTCGGGAGTTCTGCAATTATTGAAGGTTAGTAATACAGGCTTTTGATTACCTGCTTTGAGCATATTAACAAGCTGGTTGGCGTTCATACTTTTTGTAAGTTCGTAATTGCCAGGGAAGATATTGCTTCCGTATTTTTTCTTTTTGGCAATCCATCTTATAGCCTCCATGTTTTCTACTACCTTGCTGTTTTCTAAGAGCTTGAAGACGTCTTCTTTGTTAGCATTTTCGGGAATGAATATTGTTGCTTTTTCTGTAACTGCTGGCGAGAAGATATCACTGTATAGCTTAAATGCCACCGCTCCAGCAATAACTAGGGCTATGGCAAAAAACAATATTACAAACTTTCCTACTTTGGGGTGCAAGATGAGCTTTCGTTTTCTGGAAATTGGCATAATTAGTATTTTTGCAAATATACACAAAAAAAGAAGATAACATTAGTGGGGCAAGTGCGTTTAAATATCGAGGAAAAAGAAGTTACTGTAATAATGAGTAATAGACGCAGTATTAGTTTGCGTGTTGATAGTGATAAGAATATCACGATATTATGTCCCAATGGGCTAGACCTGAAATATGTCTCGCAATTTGTACGAAGAAAACAAGCATGGATTGATAAAGCCATGAGAAAAATAGAACACAAAATAGTTCTGATATCTCTAGATGGACCAGAAAAGTATTTCTTATTAAATGGTACGACAATAAAAATAGCTATTGAACAAAGTACTGGAACATCAGCGTCTAAATTTGAAAAGAATAAATTATCTATTTTCCCACAGAATAATAAAAAGCATGAGTATCTATCTTTAATTTGCGATTTCCTTGCAGAGCAACTGACTGATATTCAGGAACTGTTTCATGTGCTTGCAACTAGGATCACTCCCGAAAGACCCATTGACAGGGTCAGCTGGAAGTTTATGAAGTCGCGATGGGGGAGTTATTCTTCTAAGCACAATATAAGCCTAAACATTGCGCTGGTGATGTTGCCAAATGATATTCAAACTCTTGTAATTGCTCATGAACTTTGCCATATAAAAGAGCCCAATCATAGTGCTAACTTTTATGAGCACCTTGCCAGTTATTTGCCAAATCATAGAGAGTTAGATAAGAAGCTGAGCAGGTATAACTTGATGTCGGTGTTTCAGTAAGGTCTGTCTATAAAGTCCAATATCTGCGTTATGCTCACTTTGCGGATTAGTCATTCACACAAGTAAACTTCCAATTCACAAAGTCTCACAAGCCTTGGTATTTAACTTTCTAGTTCAGACTCTCGACATTATGGACTAGTGCTACTATTGTAAAGTCTGTCTATAAAGTCCAATATCTGCGTTACTCATCGCTGATGTCAAAGTTCTTGTGTATCGGTATTTTGCCGTTGGCAGAAAGTAGCATTGCTATTTTTTGAGTGTCTTTAAATTGAGCAAACACCAATATTAAGATAACGGTTATCGGTACGCAAAGGAACATGCCCATTATTCCCCAGAGTGTGCCAAAAAGTGCTAGAGATAGCATTACAACTAATGGCGAAATGTTCAGTTTGTCGCCAGTAATGCGAGGTTCAACATAATTACCAACAATCATTTGTATGGCACCGACACCTATAAGTACTAAAATAAATTTATTAAATGACTCGAACTGAATAAGAGCCATCAAAGATGGGAATATAGTTGCTATGATGGAGCCTATTGATGGGATATAATTGAATAAGAATATTAAAAAGGCCCAAAAGACAGCAAAATCCACGCCTATAATTATTAATAAGATGTAACTAGCACCAGCAGTCAACAAACTAACAGCCGTTTTTAAGGTGATATAAGTTTGTGTTACTGAGCCAATTTGTTTGATAATGTCGCTAGCCTCGGCAAATTTTGTCCTGTTTGGAAACATTGCCTTCATCTTAAGTGGAAAAGCGAAATACTCTATTACGAGAAAGACCAGATAAATAAGAATTAGTACTACATTGCTAGCAAATGCAGACATCGTATTTATGAAGCTTGTCATGTATTTGATTATTTGTTCATTATTTGATATGCTTCTAAAAACTTCATTCTGCTCCATGCCTGGAATATGCGATATTTTCTCGGATATGGAGAGGGTCATATTCTTGATGTTTTCGTTGTATTTGGGAAATTGGTCAATCATGTTGTAGATGCTCTGTGTTAGCATGGTTCCGATAACTGTTCCAATAAGCACCAGAACAACAAATGCCCCTGCAATCCGTATTCCTTCGGGTATTTGTCGTCCTTTGATTTTTATTTTGCCGATTTTATTAGACACTCCTATCACAAGTAGCCATATTACCAAGGACATTATAAACGGAATAATGATATCTTTCCCATAGAATGCGGCTACAAACAGTAGAGTGGCGATGACCAACCAGTATGTTAATTTCTGAGCCCTCATGTGCTTATGCTTAGTTTCTTAATTGTCAGATGGCAAAAATTACGCTTATGGTTGTAGAGACTTTCATTTGCTTGAAATTTAAATCCTGAACATTGTTTACATTCTCGTTGACTTTTGCGCGCACGAGACCAAGACTAAGCATACTGTCGGAGTACATAGGCGCAAATGAGTTGGTGTTCATGATGTTAATCTTCAATACGGCACCTAGTTGTTCTCCCACTGCACTAAGTATTTCTGTGCATTCATATTTAGCTTTTACCAGGGCTCGTTTTTTTAGTTCTAGCTCTATTTCTTTAATGTTGCTGACTTCTGTTTTTACAATTTTAAATTTAGATACGCCAAGCTCTTCGCACACCAACATGGTTTGGAATGCTTTTTTGGGGGAGCTAAGTTCCAATAAGTATGATTTACTTTTCACTACGTTGCGTCCTTTTAGAAACCCCGATTCTATATCGCTCGACATATTGTCAACTTTTAATTCCTTGTTTGTGTCAATGTCGAGGCTTTTGAGTGCCTGAGTAAGCTTGTCCTCCTGAGCTTCGACACTCTGGCTACCCTTCATATCTTCCTCGTTAAGGGTTATGGAAATAGTTATTTTGTCTATATTTACCATTGTATCTATGCTTATTGTCGTTTCCATATACGCTCTGTCAAGAAAATTCTTTTCTTGTGCTTTTAATGAACTCATAAATGTAAAACAGCTAATAATCAAAGATACAGTGCTTATTTTCAAGCTTTTCATGTCGATATTTTTTAATATTTAGAACTGCTAATGTAGCAAAAAATTTGGAGATGTACAATTTTATTATTAAATTTGCGTAAATCTTATAATTAATAGAAGCTAGAGACTTCTCTAAAAAACTATCTGCCGTATGAAAACGAATTTTACATTAGAATTTATATTGAATACTTCCCCTGAGATTTTGTATAAAAGACTTCACTCAGCCGTGGGCTTGTCGGAATGGTTTGCCGACAATGTCGATGTGGATAAAGATATCTTTACCTTTACTTGGGATGGTGTTGATCAGCAAGCAAGGCGCACTAAAGTGAAACAAAATCAGTTGGTTAGATTTGAGTGGATAGACGAGGAAGAGCCTAACTTCTTTGAGTTTATTGTCGAGAAGGACGAAATGACTGGCGATGTATCTCTTATAGTGTCAGACAACGCAGAAGAAGACGAAGTCGACGACACAAAGGATCTTTGGAATCAGCAGATTAATGACTTAAGGAATGTTATAGGAGGGTGACCCCTCCCCTCTAGTTCTTCTTCACATACTGTGTTAGGATTACAATTTGCTGACCATTTACCCGACCCTCGATGTGCTCTGCATTGTCGTGAACTATAGAAATATTCCTCACCGCTGTTCCTCGCTTGGCAGTAAAGCCTGCTCCTTTCACGTTTAAGTCTTTTATCAGAACCACAGTGTCGCCTGCGCTTAGTGTTGCGCCATTGCTATCCTTGTGTACAATTTCATTGTTGTCCTGCACTCCTTGCTTTGCCCACTTCAGCGTTTCTTCGTCAAGATAAAGAATGTCTCGTAGATCGTTTGCCCACCCTTCGTTTTTCAACTTATGTAGCATGCGCCACGCCAGCACCTGCACTGCAGGAACGGCGCTCCATGCCGAGTCGTTGAGGCAACGCCAATGATTGACGTTGTCGATACTGTCAGTTTCTACTCCTGTCAAGCATTTAGCGCATAAAAGTACGCATTTGTCACTATTATTTTCCTCTACGGGAGGAATTGCATATACGCTCAATTCTTTGTCAGAGCTACAAAGCTCGCACTTGTTCTCGCTTCTTGTTCTTAGGGCTGTTTCTATCATTGTTATTATTTTAGATGTATTGTTATGACCGTAATCTCAGGTGGCATACCTGACCTTAGAGGAATACCAACACAGCCAAGACCTACGTTGACATACAGGTGTTTATCGTTGTAAGTGTACAATCCTTTCCAGTATTTATAGATAAATCTCGATAGACTGTAAGTCTTGCCGAAAAAATTGACCCCCGATTGCATCCCATGCGTATGCCCCGAAAGCGTGAGGTCAATATTCATTGTATTATTTTCTTTAATGTTATATTCCCAGAAATCTGGATTGTGAGATAACAGAATCTTGTTTATGGCGTTGGGAACACCCTCCAAAGCATCTTCAATATTGCCTTCTTGGTCAAATCCATGTGCTTTGCCCCAATTGTCGATACCTAACAAGGCTAGTTTGTCCTGTCCTCTTTCGAATATTACCGATTCGTTGCGTAACAGTTGAAAACCACACTTACCATAGCCATCTACTATGTCTTGGAAATTTTTTTCTTCTTGGGCTTTGTTGTCCCAATTGGCATAATGTCCATAATCGTGGTTGCCAAGCACTGCATATACACCCCTCTTAGCTTTTATTTTCCTAAATACTTCGCACCATTCATTGGAAATCTCCGAGGCAAAAGTGTTTACCATGTCTCCTGTGTGAACAACAATATCCGCTTGCTCGTCATTAATCAATTCCACAGCACGAGCGATATCCTCGTAGTTCTCTCCAAAAGTTCCTAGATGAACATCTGATATCTGCACTATCTTAAAGCCTCTGAACCGTTCTGGTAGATTAGGAATTGGCACCGAAACTTTTTGAATTTTAAAATTAAACCTTTCGTGCAATGCCCCTGAAGCAATAAGCCCGAAGTTCGCAAAAGCCGCCAGAACTCCTGCCTTTGCAATAAATCGCCTTCGACCCTTGTCTGCCATTCTTTGCTTGGGGGCGAAGGCTTGTTTTACTGTGCCAACAAGCACATCGAGTGCCCAAAACACCATAAAGACCAGTTTAGGAATATAGAAAAGAATGAAAAAATATAAGACCCATCCTACGTTAAGCAACTCCTTCCCATTCTGCGCTTTGCTAAAGCTTTGTAAGGCATATAGCAAAGCAATGACTGTCAGTGCAACGAATATTAAGTGCATAGAAAGTAAAATCTTTCTAGTTTGATTTTTAAGTTTTCTTAATTCAAAGAAGATAATAATATCAGCCGCAAAAAGTGGAAGTAATATTATCAAAAGGTACACTTGCATCTAAAAGTATTTTAAGGTATAAACGACATATAATCACATTCTTCTATTACAACGCAAAAATACGAATTTTGTTTTAACTCGATTTCCCAAATTATCTACCTAACTTTGCCTTATGGATATTATTTTGAAATATTTTCCCCAGTTAGATGCGGGGAAGTTGGAAAAATTTGAAAAACTGCAAGGTTTGTACGCTGAGTGGAATGAGAAAATAAACGTTATATCTCGCAAGGACATTGATTTGCTATACGAAAGACACGTCCTGCACTCCTTGTCCATCGCAAAGTTTACCAAGTTCGCCCCACAGTCCTCGATCTTAGACATAGGAACAGGAGGAGGCTTCCCTGGTATCCCCTTGGCAATAATGTTCCCGGACCTAAGGTTTACATTGGTAGACTCCATTGCCAAGAAAATCAAAGTTGTAAACGAGGTCGCAAGTTCTTTAGGTCTTTGTAACGTTAATGCTTTCCAAGGTCGGGCGGAGAATATCAAGGATAAATTTGACTTTGTCGTGTGCCGTGCCGTAACCGCAATGCCTGCAATCGTCGGATGGATGAACGGAAAGATAAAAACTGAAAATAACAATCCTATTCCCAATGGGATTATATGCCTAAAAGGTGGAGATTTAAACGAAGAACTATCCAAATATAAATGTAAAACAGAACTTCTAGAACTGTCATCTCTCTTTGAAGAAGAGTTCTTCGACACAAAAAAAATAGTTTACTTCCACTATTAAAAACCACCAAATATTAATAGTTTTCTTTAAATTCGTGTTTATCCTGTGTGTTTTTATCGTATATTAGCGCTTTTAATACACATTCAAACATGTTTCTATGACTAAGCTTAACAATCTGCTCTTGCTGACATTAACTTTGGGAGTGTTATTCTCGTGCCAACATAAAACGATAGATATTTATGTTTCTACAAGTGGCAACGACAATCAAAGTGGCACCGCCCAGCTGCCACTAAGAACTCTGCAAAAAGCCAAAGACCTTGCGGCATTGCATGCTGGGAAAAGTGAGGTAAATATAATTCTTGAAGACGGAACTTATTATTTAGACGAAACATTAATATTTAATTCCGACGACTCTGGCACCAAGAGCTTACCTATTAATATCCGTGCCGCTAATAGTGGGGACGCAATTATAAGTGGAGGACAGGAGTTAAACCTAAATTGGCAAGCCTATCATGATGGAATATACCAAGCACAAGTAGATAACAATATCAACATCGACCAGCTTTACATCAATGGACAACGACAACGCATGGCTCGTTTCCCAAATGCCGAGGAGGGAAGAAATCTATTCGATGCGTGGGAACTAATTCACACAAAAGAACCTGACACACAAAAAGACCCATTGTCGCCCGAACGTATTGCTACCTGGAGCAACCCCTCAGGTGCTTATGTTCATGCAATGCACTTAGCTCTGTGGGGCGACATGCACTGGATTGTCAGAGGAAAAAATGACGACGGCACATTGGACATGAAAGGCGGATGGCAAAACAATCGACCCTCGCCAATGCATCCTCGATACAGAATGATTGAAAACGTATTCGAAGAGCTAGACAGACCCAGCGAGTGGTTTTTTAATCAGAAAGAAAAGACCATTTATTATTACCCCTCAAAAGAAACAGATATCACCTCAGCAAAAGTTGAAATAGTCAGGCTAAAACACCTAATCGAATTTCGCGGTAGCAAAGCAAAACCAGTGTGCTTTGTCAATCTACAAGGTATCGTCTTTAAGCACGCTGCTCGTAGCTTTATGGAGAACAAAGAACAACTCCTAAGAAGCGATTGGACCATGTATCGAGGAGGCGCAATTGTGTACGACGGAGCAGAGGACTGTCGTATTACCGACTGCGAGTTCGATCAATTGGGAGGCAACAGTATCTTTGTTAACAATTACAACCGCCGGCTTAATTTTAAAGCATGCTACATCCATCATGGTGGCGCCAATGGAATAGCATTCGTTGGAGATCCTGCAATGGTGCGTAGCCCCATGTTTCGATACGGAAAGCAAGACTTTGAAAAAATCGACCGAACACCAGGCGCAAAAGACGACAACTATCCCCAAAATTGCCTTGTCGAAGACTGCCTGATTACAATGACCGGTCGAGACGAAAAGCAAACTGCACCCATACAGGTATCAATGTCGCATAATATTACCATCCGTCATTGCTCAATTTACGATGTCCCCCGTGCTGGAATAAATATAAGCGAAGGAACCTTTGGTGGACATGTTATTGAGTATTGTGATGTATTCAACACAGTACTAGAAACTGGCGACCACGGAAGCTTTAACTCCTGGGGGCGCGACCGCTTTTGGACCCCAGATATCCGCGAAACAAGCAAAGAGATAAAAAAAGATTCTACCTTCTTTAAGCTCGATATGCTCGCACCCAACACCATTAGAAACAGCCGTTGGCGTTGCGACCATGGTTGGGATATAGATCTGGACGACGGATCCTCGTGGTACAATATATATAACAATGTATTGCTGAACGGAGGACTGAAAATGCGCGAAGGTTTCCATCGAACTGTAACCAATAACATCATTCTGAACAACAGCTTGCACCCACATGTTTGGTATCCCGAAAGCGGAGACGTATTCAAGCACAATATCGTTTTTGGAGCTTATCGCCCAGCTGTTATGCAACGAGCAATTGCTGCCGATGGCAAATGGGGGCGCGAACTGGACTATAATTTATTTACCACCACTCAAGAAGATTTAGACAAATTCAAGATTAACGCTTGCGACGAACACTCAATAGTTGGAAACCCAGAGTTCATCAATCCCGAAAAAGGAGATTTTAAAGTAAAGGACAGCTCTCCTGCTCTGAAAATTGGCTTCCAAAACTTTGACATGAATAATTTCGGCGTGGTATCAGCAAAATTGAAGAAACTAGCCAAAACCCCAGACATGCCACATCAGACAGCACTAATAAGCAAGGCCACCAGAACAATATACACATGGCGAGGAGCAAAACTGAAGAATATCGAGACCCTCGGCGAACAGTCGGCAAACGGACTCTCATCAATGAGCGGAGTATTACTGCTGGAAGTGCCAACAGGCTCAGAACTAGCCCAACAAGGATTTAAAACCAGCGATGTCATTATTCAATACTTGGGCGAGGATGTAAAGACATACCATAAGCTCATGCTCTTAATCAAGAAGAAAAGCAAGGGCGAAGTCAATGTCATGCGTAACCAGCAACAAAAAAGTATAAAAACCGAATTCTAGGTGTCATGCCGAAACAAGAGCCTTTATAAAATGAACAAAAAACATAAATAGAATGCAGATATTAAAACAAACCGCAGCCATGTGCGTACTTGCAATAATGATTTGTAGCACCATCAGCTGTAACAAACATCAACCAAAGTTCGAAACACCAACAGAGCCCATCGCCGATAGCGTAAGGGCACAGCAAATTGCCAACCTGAGATACGGAATGTTCGTATGTTGGTCTACAAGCTCTTTCTCTGGCAAAGAATGGACGAAAGACAAACTCGGACCAGACTTCTTTCAGGCAACAGGGTGCAATACCGACCAATGGTGCAGAATTGCCAAAGAAAGCGAGATGAAATATATACTATTGTTGGCAAAACATCACGACGGCTTTTGCCTCTGGGACACAAAAACCACCGACAAGAAAGTTACCAACAGCCCACTAGGTATAGACGTACTTGCCAAATTAAGAAAATCTTGCGATAAATACGGATTGAAACTCTCACTATATTTCTCCGAAGCAGATTGGTCATGGGAAAAAGGAAAAAACAAAGAACTGAAGAAAGAACAACTTAAAGAACTACTTAGCAACTACGGAAGCTTTGAACATATCTGGTTCGACGCTGCTGCAGGAGACGGAGGACTAGACCACGACCAAACAGTGAAGTGGGTGCACAGCTTCCAGCCAAACGTATTCACAGGCTTTAACCATGGACCAATAGCAGGACGCCTACGCGTTGGCGAATCACGACGAATGGGACCCCTAACATCACGCTCCAAAAAACATATACACCACAAACTTGTAAAAGGAATTGAAAACAACAACTGGAAACTGGCCGAAATAACATACACCATCTTCAACGGCCGAAGCCCAGCATACTCAGGCTTTGGAAACTGGTTCTACACCAAAGAAGCCGACAAAGGAATCTGCATCTCGCCAGAATTCATATATCGAGATTACCTAGAGTGCCAAAAATATAGAGGTATACTAGACTTGTGCGTCGCACCGATGAGAAACGGCGAACTCCGACCAGTAGACATAGGCACACTATACCAAGTAGGAAGATACATCAGAAAAGAAGACACATTCGAAGACAACAAAGCATGGGATGCAGACCAGACAGCAAGTAGCTGCGCCGAAGGAAGAGACTTCTGGCATAAAAACTTCGATGCCGACAAAGCCTTCGACGAACTCATGCAAAGCCATTGGAAAGCAGATTCCACCGACACCAAACCAACGCTAACAGTAGAGTTTCGCGAAGAGCAACGGATAAACTACATTAGAATTTATCAGCCCGAAGGAACTAATTACATCAAAAAATATAAGATACAATCCATGACCGATGGCCAATGGAAAACAATAATCGAAGGGAAAGAAATCATATCAGGATTCAAGATAAATTGCCCAACAGAAGTAAAAACAAAATCCATGCGCCTGCAAATAGAATCCTTCGAGCAGACCCCATGCATATCAGAACTTAAATTTTTATGATGAACAAAAGCATGCGCCCTGCAACTAGGAAACGAAAACACAGAGCCATATTACAATCAGAAAGCAACCCACGTATGCATCGTCCAACCCAGATTACACCCCAGAGCAAGTAGTCAGTGAGACAATCAATATTATGAACCCAACTAGAAAACAAATGAACCTTAAATAAATATCAAATTATGACAAAAAAATTACTGTTAACAATTTCAGCCATCTTTGCAATGGCAGCAATATTGCAACTGATGGCCTGCACAAAGGAAGGGAGCACCGGCAAGAGCAAAACGCAACAAAACACCGAAGCACAAACAAGCAAACAAGCAAGCGCAAACCCCGAAAAAGCAGCGTGGTTCAGAGATGCACGTTTCGGAATGTTTGTACATTGGGGACTGTACAGCATCCTCGGAGGCACATACAACGGACACACCTTGCCCGACAAAACCCTGCCAAACGGCAACCATTGGTACTCCGAATGGGCACAAATGAGACTCGACATCCCAAAAAAAGAATATCAGGCACTAGCAAAACAATTCAATCCCGTTAATTTTAATGCCGAACAGTGGGTGCAAGAACTCAGCCTTGCAGGAATGAAGTATATAGTGCTGACATCAAAGCACCACGACGGCTTTGCTCTTTGGGATTCCGACGCCAGCGACTACGACCTCGGAGCAACTCCTTGCAAACGCGACCTGCTGGGCGAATTGGCACAAGCGTGTAAAAAACACAACATCAAACTCGGATTTTACTACTCACACTGGCAAGATTGGGAACACCCAGGAGGCGCACAGCCAGTGTGGCCCGGAAAAATCGCACCAACAGACCAGATGTTCGAAAAATACTGGCAAGAAAAATGCCTGCCTCAAGTAACAGAACTCCTAAAACGCTACCAACCAGACATGCTATGGTTCGATACCTGGAACGCAACCTGCAAAGAACAAATAAGCACTAAAAGACGCGACGAACTCATAGACCTAATACACTCAATAGAACCAAACTGCCTGATAAACGGAAGAATCTGCGCCTACGACCCCGGAGACCGTATAGATTATATCTCCGCAGGCGACAACAGACACCCAGAGAAGAACCTCGGCAGGCCGTGGCAAACACCTGCAACAATGAACTTCACCTGGGCGTGGCACTCAAACGACTTCAACTGGAAGCCATCAGCAAAAATGATTAAACTTCTGGTTACAAACGCATCGCTCGGTGGGAATTATCTGCTCAACATTGGGCCGTATGCAGATGGGACAATACCATCTCCATCTTTGCGTCGAATGAGAGAGATAGGAGCTTGGTTAGTTGCAAACGGAGAGTCAATCTACGGAGCAATGCCAATAGACAATGTAGAAGCGCCTAGCTGGGGAAGACTTACAAAACGTACTCAAGACTCGCAAAATATAGTATACGCACACGTGATGAACTGGGAAGATGGGAAACTTGAAATACCTGAAAAACTTGGGAAAGCAAAAGCTGCAAGTGTGCTCGAAACAGGGCAGAAAGTAGAACTAACAGAAGACGGAAAGGCCTTCCTGAAACCAAACGGAGCTCTGGACGCAAACGTTGCGACCATAAAATTGGTGA
The DNA here is from genome assembly GCA_047974415.1 of Bacteroidales bacterium. GTDB lineage: Bacteria > Bacteroidota > Bacteroidia > Bacteroidales > Prolixibacteraceae > JBKEAJ01. The sequence continues at coordinate 12,942 of JBKECH010000128.1, forward strand.
TGTAAGTATTCATCTCAGATTAAATATTGCCCCGGATGCCTGCAAAGAAGCGCATACGGGGCTTTTTTTACTAAAAAGAAACATACGCATAGCGTCAAATAAAAATAAATAAGTCCACCATTGCAATCTCACTCCAAAAACGTTCAGACTTGCCCCCAGACGTTCATCACATTCAAATTATCCCTTCCGATTTTTCACCCTTTCATTATTATCCTTGATAATCCCAGCAATTTTGCTTGTCGTCGGACCATAGACCTCTGCGTTCACCTTGCTCATTACCCTTAGATAATCAACCAGTTCATTATTGATTACCTTTACCAAGTTAGCTTTTATTGATGTGGCACTACTCTTTGTTCTATCCTTTGTCATTGCTACTATGTAATGCTCATAGGCCTGCTCAAAAGCCTTCTGACTATCCATTAGCTTGCTTACAGCTACCGCAACGAAGGGGCAGTCTCTTACCGCATTTGCAACCTCGCCTTCGGACAAGTCTATTATCAAGGAGTTGATGTACGCCGATTCATTTGCATAGTTCGAATTGGTAGTCTTAGACAATCCATACTTATTTAGAACTAGCTCTATTCTCTTGGCAAATATTCCAATCTCCGAATCTACAGTAGTATACCCCCTGACTAGACTAAATAGTTCACTCAAAGCCCTGTCGCGCGTTAGGTCCTTACCTTTTAAGTCCGACTCCGCCTTACTTTGCTTGATTGCCCTATTTAAACTTACTTGTAAGCTCTGCAAGGATTCAATGATTGCTGCGAAATATGTATCTGACAACCAATCGTCCTTTTTTAGTACAATATTGATTGCATGAGTCGTTGCATCTATTTCGCCGTTAGTAGATTTTAAATTGATTTTGGAAATACTGGTCATAATTTTATCTTTTTAATGATTAGTTTTCTTTACAATAGATGTGTTTCTGCTCCTTAAAGTATTCCATAAAACTAGCTAATAATTGCGTCCTTTTCTTCTTTTAAACTTTAAAGCCCTGTAAGAACTATTTTCTTTCCTACGTCTTAATCTTAAAGTTCTATAATAACTACTTTCTTTCTTTTGGAATACTCCTATGGCTCAAAAGTAGTTATTTTTTATGTTTCGGACAAATCCCACGATGAGAAAGTGAGTGCTTTTATGCTTTTGGAATATATCAATGATAGAAAAGTGAGTACTTTTATACTTTGGGAATATATCAATGATAGAAAAATGAGTACTTTTATGCTTTTGGAATATATCAACGATGAGAAAGTAAGTGCTTTTGTTTCTTTGGAATGCTCCTATGGCTTGAAAATAAATATTTTGCTTTATAGGAGAATATTTATTCCATAAACATTGAATTTCGGAAGGATTATACCTGTTACTCTAGTGGTATCTTGTATTGTCGGATGCTAAAAAGAGATAGTAGCGAAGAAAATCAGTAGTCGGTGGTGTATATGGTTTAGGGGTTTAGAGTTTTATGTTTATGGTTTAAGGTTTATTTTGATGGATTTCCACCCAGAGGGTGGAGGAGGTGAGGGTGTTTTAGTATTGAGGCACATGTCTCGAAGGGAATAAAGGAGTAATAATGGCTTTATCTATTGAGGGAGTTTTCGAGTTGGTGATAATTGTAGCTTAGCTTCGTTCGCCTTGGGTATGTCTGGTAGTGATAAGTGCTTTTTATTAAAAAAACATCGCCATGCAATGGGTGCATGGCGATGTAAGAGTAGGGTAGGGCAAGGATTGCCTCCTTGTCTGTATGTTTTCTTGCTAGTTGCTGGTTGGGTTCTGTGTCAGAGTGCCAGGGTACGAGTTGATGGCATCCTGAGGGATGTAGTAGCATACGCGGTAGTCAGTAGGTAGTATATCTTCCATGGCATTGTGAGGTCCAGGGTAGTGGCGAGTTAGTTTGCGACCGTTTCGATATGCGTCGTAGCTCCGTTCGGCCTGGAAAGCTAGCTCTAGTTGGCGCTCTTTGTCTATGAGTTCGGGTGCTGTTGTTGCATCCAGAGCGTTGTACCCTTGTCCGGGTATTGATCTTTCGCGGATTAGGTTGAGGTCTATCAAAGCATCGGAGTAGTTGCCAAGTTTGGCTTGTGCTTCGGCTCGGTTTAGATATATTTCAGCCAGTCGGCTCATTACTGGCGAGTGGAGGTGCGAATCTTCGCCCTCGCGCGAGCATTTGGTGATGTAGAACATTGGATATACTCGGTTTAGAGTCATTTTGTAGTCCAGCACTCCGGTGTATGTATTGCCATCTTCGTAATTAATGGAGTATATTTCTTGTTCGGTGTCAATTGGGGTAAGAGTGTAGGTCTTGTCGTTGTCCACGCAGGTAATTGCCGAGCCCGAATGACTTGTTTTTGCCTGCACGTAGTTGTAGTTTACATGTTTGCCATTGTCGTCGTACACGTTTTTCACGAATCTGAAAACTTCTTCTTTAATTACCTTTTCATCTTTGTCTTTATTGTACTGTGGTTCTATGAAACTGGCACGAGCGTCTACCATGTTTAATGATTCTTTGCGCCAGTCGTTGCGGCCGGTTTCGTTTAGCAGGTCGATGTATTCTGCGCTGGCGTACATTTCGCCCCATCCCATGCCTCCAATAACTGCGTACATACCTCCGACGCCATAGTAGTGGTCGTCTCCGGAGAACTCGGATGCTAGTCTTTTGATGGCGAAGATTGTTTCGGAGTTCTGTTCGGGAGTGAGGGTGTTGTATATCATGAATTTGTTGCGTTCTAAAAGAGAGTAGCGCTTCGAGTTTATTACTAGGTTGGCGTAGTCAACGGCCAGCTGAGCGTATTCTCTGTTTGGCTTGTCCCAGCTGCCACTCATGTATAGATATATTCTTGACAGGATAGCGTAGGCGACTTCTTTTGATGCTTTTGTGGCGTTGTTGTCGCTGTTCATCAGTTCAGCTCCTTTTTTTAGGTCGCTAATTGCTTGCTCATAAGTTTGTGCCACGGAGGCTCTGTCTGGCAGTTCCATGTTTGCAACGTCGGCTGGGGTTTCGTTTATTATTGGTACGCCGAGGTTTTGTTCGGGGTTCTGATAGTATGGTCTGCCGAAGTTCCGACACATGTAGAAGTACATCAAGCCCCTAAGAAAGTAACACTCGCCGAGTTTGCTGTCCATTTCTTCGCTGATGCCCTCGTCCACCATGTTCAGGATGTTTGAGGTCTGGGCAATTACCTTATATCCTTGGTCCCAGAAATTTTGTAAGCGCCCATTGTTTGTGGTGCGAGAGTATGATATAAACTCGTAGAAAGGGTTTGTTGACGCTCCTCTTATCATCATGTTGTCGCCAGCGTATTCTCCGCAACGGTGCATTACGTCGGACCATGTTTTCATTTGGGCGTATGTTCCGTTTAGCAGTGCGTCTAAGGATTCTTCAGGGTTCGAGGTGATGCTTCCTGAAGGCATCGATCCTTTTGGTAGGCGCTCGATGTCGCATGCGGATATTGTGAATATTGTCATTATTAGAATGATAAATCTTCTGGTCATTCTATATTTTGATATTTTCTGTTTCATGTATTTAAAATTCTGCAATAAGCTGTGAGCTATAGGCTTTAAGCTTTTGCTGGTTTATTAATCATCCTCTTGTGTGTAGTTAGGCTTATAGCCTATATTCTACTGCATGAAGGTTTTGTGTGTTTATAATTGTTTTTTCGTTGTCATATGTATCTCTCCAATTTAGTCATGCTCCTGTGCGAGAGCCCAACTTTCATGGCTTGTTTCATTGTTTTCTGTTTTACTTAGAATGTAAGGTCTATTCCGAATATGAACTTGCGTGTGGATGGGTAAACTGCGGTTGATACTCCCGTTATTCTGCCGCTAGTAACGCCTGCGCTGGTAGTGGTCTTGGGGGGAATCTCGGGGTCGACACCCGAGTAGTTTGTAAATGTGAGGAGGTTTTCGCCAGAGATAAAGAATCGTAGATTTGAGATGTGGTATTGTGGCAGAGCAATGTTGTATCCGAATGTAAGGTTTCTAAGTTTAAGGTAGCTGCCGTCTTCAAGGTATCTTGATGAGACTTTGTTGGCATTTGACTTGTTATTGTAGCTAGCTAATGGGTGGGTGGCAATGTCGCCAGGTTTTTCCCATCTGGACCATCCGTCCATTAGTTTCATTTGGTTGCGGTCGGAGTATGTTCCGTCGGAGTCGTATTCGGCACGGGAGTAGTTGTAGATTTTTCCTCCCACGGAGTATCCGAAGGTTGCGCTGAAGTCGAGTTTTTTGTAGGATAGATTTGTTGCGAATCCGCCAAAGAATTTTGGGGTATATGCTCCGACGTTTACCTCGTCTGCTTCGGCGTATTTGCTAGTAGTAACGCGCTTTCCGTTGGAGTCTGTTTTGTACCACATTGGGCTTCCGTCCTCTGGGTTCACACCTGCCCACTCGCGTATGTACCATGTGTCGCAGTCTAGTCCAGGTTTTAACAGTTTGTTGGCACTTCCTGCTATGCCTGTTCCGTCGCCCACAATCATTTGGTTGCGCTGTCCGTATAGTCTTTCTATTTTGTTGCGGTTTAGTCCTAGGTTTGCGTCAAAGCTCCACAACCAGTCTTTGTTTTTGATGATGTCGGCGCTTAGTGAGAATTCAATGCCTTTGTTGTTTAGCTCTCCGACGTTCTGCCACACCTTGGTAACTCCAACTACGCCCGTAATTGGGACGGCGTATAGAAGGTTGCTTGTGTTTTTGTTGTACCAGTCTATGGTCAGACGAATGCGCTCAATGAATGAGAGGTCGATTCCCATGCCTGTTGTAAATGTTCTTTCCCATGTCAGGTCTGCATTTCCGATTTGAGAGATGAGGGCGCCAGAAGTTCCGTCGTAACTTTGCGAGACTGAATATAAATCATACTGGGGGTATAGTTCGTTGGGGCGATTTCCTACTGAACCGTATGATGCACGTAGTTTCAGGAGGTCGAGCCATGAGCTTTTGAACCATTCTTCTCGGCTTATTGTCCAGCCTCCACTAACAGAAAAGAAGTTGCCGTACTTGGCGTTGTCTCCAAAGTTAGATGCGCCGTCTCGCCTTAGGGAAAGCTGGCCGTAGTAGCGACCGTCGTAGCTGTAGTGTGCGTTCATAAAGTACGATTGTACTGCTGATTCTCTGAGGTTGCCAGATACTTTTTCGGGCACTGCTGTTACGTCCATGACTTCGAAGCCAGGGGCGAAGCCAGTTCCGTTTGCTGAGTTCCATTTGCTTCTGTAGTCGTTGAACTCGTATGCCAATAGTCCACTTAGACTGTGTGCTCCCCACGTTTTGTTGGCTTTTAGCAGTTGGTTGGTGTAGCGGCGTTCCATGTTTCTTTGAGATTCGGTAAGTCGTCCTTTCACGCCTTCGGCATCAGACGAGCGAGGGTCTGAATATTCACTACTGGAATATCCTATCCATCTGAAGTTGTTGACGGAAGAGAAGGTGAGCCAGTCGGTAAGTTTTACGTCGAAATCTAGGTTGCCCATGAATTCGTATCTTGTCGATGCGCTGTGGTTCCATTGTAGGTCGTACAAGTAGTTTGTGTTGGTGCTGTTTACCCATGTGCTTGAGCGATGTCCGACTATATTTCCATCGGCATCATAAGGGCTATCCCAAGGGAGGTTTGAGTACATTGCAGATACGGAGTGCTGCTGGTTGTCGATGTTTCTGCGCGAGGCGGCAATGGATGGTTTTATATTTAACCATGGTGCGAGCTGGAAGTCTGTTTTGTAGCGAAGGCTGTAGCGAGTGTAGTCGTAGCCTTTTATGGCTCCGGTTTCGTCATAGTATCCAATAGATAAGTAGGATTTTGATTTTTCGCTTCCTCCTGAAATAGATACGTTGTAGTCTTGTGCTACTCCTGTCTGGCTAGCCAAATCCCACCAGCTGAAATTGCTGTCTCGTAGCTTTGAATCCCAACGAGGGAAAGATATTTCTGATGCATTGGAAAAAGATTGGAAGTAATCGTATAGTTCGGCTCCATTCATAACCTGAAGGTTTCCAGAATTCAAGCTGCTAAGTGCCATTTTTGCAGATGCTCTGATTGTCATTTTGTTGCTTTTTGCTCTGTTGGTAGTTACTACAATTACTCCGTTTGCGCCCTGCGAGCCGTATATTGCGGTGGATGCAGCATCCTTCAGGATGGACATGGACTCGATGTCGGCAGGGTTTAGGTCTCCTGAATTTGAACCTACAATTACACCGTCGATAACCCACAAGGGGTCGTTGCTTCCGTTTACGGTCGATTTACCTCTTATAACAATGGAGCCCACTGACCCTGGTTGTCCGCTTCCTGGCGATACATATACACCAGGTGCTTTGCCGTTAAGCATATTCTCGACAGAGGGTGTTGTTGCATCCTTCAGTTTCTTTGAGCTTACTGTTTGCATAGAGCCTGTAAGGCTTTCTTTGCGTTGGGTGGTATAGCCAACAACAACAACTTCGTCCATGCCAATAGCATCTTCAGCCATAGTTACATTTATGACAGTTTGGTTTTTGACCTCTATTTCTTGCGTTTTCATTCCCATGAAAGAGAATACCAGTGTGATGTTGTTAGGAACATTAAGCGAATATTCGCCGTCAACATTTGTAATTGTTCCTTTGTTAGTGCCTTTTTGTATTACGGATGCCCCAGGTACTCCCATGCCATCTGTATCAACAACTTTACCACTCACATCGTGTTGTGCATACGCGCTACTTAGTAGGGCGATGCAGATACTTAAAATTAATGTAACTTTCCGCATGCGTTTTGTTTTATGGATTATTATATGTTTATTTCTTATACTAAAAGCAAGGGCAAGCCAAAACGACTCGCCCTTGCATATTTTTAATCGAAGAGACTTATTTTTTCTTTTCTTCGGCTTTCTCCATTTGAGATTTCAATTCTGCAAACCCACTTACATCGCCAAGGGTAGTTTTCTCGCCTTTGTCGATAATGACAGTTGGCTTAGAGTTGTTGCTACCTTTGTTGCTGTCTGCTGGTTTGTCGTTAGAAGGTTTTCCTGCATCTTCCCAGGTTCTTGAGTGTGATACAAGTATTCTTCTTGCAGCCTTAGAGAAGTCGAGCACTTTGAATGCTAGTTTATCGTCAATCTTAGCCTGTGTCTTATCTTCTTTTTGCAAGTGACGTGTTGTAACAAAGCCTTCTACACCATAGGGAAGTGAAATGACAGCTCCTTTGTCGACCATCTCAGTGATAGTTCCTTCGTGGATAGATTCTGGAGTGAAGATTGTTTCAAATACATCCCAAGGGTTTTCTTCGAGTTGTTTATGTCCTAGGCTCAATCTGCGATTTTCCATGTCGATGTCCAATACTTGCACATCTATTTTCTCGCCTATGGAAGTAAATTCCGATGGGTGTTTTACTTTTTTTGTCCATGATAGGTCGGAAATATGGATCAAGCCGTCAACACCTTCTTCTATTTCTACAAATACTCCAAAATTGGTAAAGTTTCTAACTTTTGCGGATAATTTAGTTCCTACAGGGTATTTTGTGTCGATACTTTCCCATGGGTCTGGATGAAGTTGTTTGATACCTAATGACATTTTTCGTTCGTCTCTGTCTAGAGTAAGAATAACAGTTTCGACTTCGTCGCCAACTTTCAAGAAGTCTTGTGCGCTTCTAAGATGTTGAGACCATGACATTTCTGATACGTGTATAAGACCCTCTACGCCAGGAGCAACTTCAACAAAAGCGCCATAGTCGGCAAGTACAACCACTTTTCCTTTTATTTTGTCGTCGACTTTAAGTTCTGTATCCAAAGCATCCCATGGATGTGGAGTAAGTTGTTTTAGACCAAGGGCAATTCGTTTTTTCTCGTCGTCAAATTCAAGGATAACGACATTAAGAGTTTGGTCTAGTTCTACCTCTTCGGATGGGTGGTTAACACGCCCCCAAGAAAGGTCTGTGATGTGTATAAGTCCGTCAACGCCTCCAAGGTCTATAAATACTCCGTATGAGGTGATGTTTTTAACAACGCCTTCAAGTACCTGTCCTTTTTCGAGTTTCGAGATGATTTCTTTTTTCTGTGTTTCTAGTTCTGCTTCAATAAGTGCTTTATGAGAAACGACAACGTTGCGGAATTCGTGGTTAATCTTAACAACTTTGAATTCCATTGTTTTTCCTACGTATAAATCGTAGTCGCGAATTGGTTTAACATCAATTTGCGAACCTGGCAAGAAAGCTTCGATGCCGAATACGTCTACAATCATACCGCCTTTTGTGCGACATTTTATGTATCCTTTGCAGATCTCATCTTTGTCGAATGCTTCGTTTACTCTATCCCATGATCTGAGGGCTCTTGCTTTCTTATGAGAAAGAACCATCTGTCCTTTAGGGTCTTCGAGCGTTTCGACAAATACTTCAACCTTGTCGCCAACTTTCAGTTCGGTGTTGTAACGAAATTCGCTGAGGCTGACTATTCCATCGGATTTGTAGCCTATTTCTACAACGACTTCGCTTTTTGTAATGGCAATAACAAGACCTTCTACTACTTCTTTTTCTTGTATCGATGTTAGTGTTTTCTCGTATTCGTTTGCTTCTGGTGTACCTTCTTTTGATGTTAGGGTGCTGCCTTGGTTTGCCTCGAAAGAATCCCAATCAAAGTCTGCCTCTGGCTCGGCGCTAGTTTCTGGGGCTTCTTTCTTTGCTGTTGGAGCTGTTTCTAGAGTGCTCTCTTCTGTGTTTTTTTCTGTTTTTTCGGGCTTTGGAGCTGTTTTCTCGCTCTTAGCTTCCGAAGTAGCTTGTGCTTCTTGCTCTACCTCTGCGGTAGGGTTTTCTAAATTTTCTGTTGTCATAATTTTTAAATAAAACTTTTAGTGATTAGACATTATGTTTTTTATAAATACGGACGCAAAGTTAGTACTTTTATGTTTCTAGACAAAAGAAAAATATTAATTTTCAATAAATTAAAGGGCTTAAAAGTGTTTTCTGTCTTCTGAGAAATCAAGATACTTAAACTGCTCTTCAAGGTCAGACATTCTCAAGAGTATTTTTTCTCTAAATTGTAGATAATCGTCTGAATTTTGGTTGCGAGGTTTATGTTTTGTTGCAGCAATAATTTTCATAACAGCATTGTAGTTTTTTTGTGTGTCAGTGTCAGATATGTTGTCCATGAACTTACTCCATATAATCTCTATAGCCAGTGGCGATGGATGAATCATATCATCTGCATAATACCGATAGTCGCGAAGTTCGTCTATCATAATTTCGTATGTTGGGAAATACTCGACATTATGAAATTTGTTGCAAAGCTTGCTTGTTGCTAGTAACAAGCAAGCTTTGCTCAGATGGTTCTCTACTGCACCATCCTTCAGGTGTCTTATGGGGCTCACTGTCAGTAGTATATTTACGTCTTCGTTAATTGTGAATATAGCCTTGAAAGCATCTGTCAATTGAGATTCTATTTCTGATACTGTCAGTCTCCTTCTTTTGAATTTTGTGGGGGTTTGCTTGTGGCAGTTTGTTACTATTTCGCCTGTGTCAGCAAGCTCATAAATCCATGATGTGCCTAGGGTGATAATGATTGTTTGCGAGCTTTTAAGGTAAGCTGAAAAAGATTGCATCGAGGTGTTGATATACTCGCAGGTTTTGTGTTGCGATTCAAATGCCAAATCGCTATGAAAATCGAAGGACTTCCAGAGTCCCTCGTGCTTAAAGAACTGCTTGGGAGAGTAATCCTTGCCAGTCAGGGTGCTAAGGATTTGCTTTGAAATGCTTGTAGGGTTATACGCAATGCCCAGTGGGTTTGCGAGGAAGTCGAACTTTCCTTCCGTAAGTTTATCTCCTATATTATTGGCAAAGCAGGAACCTAGTGTAAGTCCTCTATCTTCGTATTTTAACTTAGCCTTTAGTTTAGGGATGTTGACAACTGTTTGTAATGTGATGTTTTTCATATTACATATATAGGTTAGAGTGTTAAATTGAGTCTGTCTGTAATACCGTAAGCCAACATGCATATATTGTAAGCAGTTTTGTCTTTTTTGCTTGTGCTGTTTGTGACGCACCACTAAAGTCTCTCAAGATAAAATCGGCATAATCAAACAAAAAAGAGACCTACACTGCTGTAAGTCTCTCACTGTGGGCCCACCTGGGCTTGAACCAGGGACCCCCTGATTATGAGTCAGGTGCTCTAACCAACTGAGCTATAGGCCCTGCAAAACTGCGTTGCAAATATAGTAATGATTTAGCACTCGACAAAACAATATTAGGTAAAAAACATCATAAAAAATGCAATGGTCTACAAATAACACAGATACAAGTTGACTACATTTCTTATTTTGCTTATTTATATCAGATGTTCGACAAAAATCATTTACTTTGTATGCATAAAATAAATAAATAAACGATGGCAAAGAAAAGAATAGGCATACTTACTGCCGGAGGTGACTGTCCTGGTTTGAATGCGGCAATAAGAGGAATAGGCAAGACCGCGATAGTAGAGTATGGGATGGAGGTCATTGGCTTCAAGGCTGGTTATACTGGACTGTTGGAGATGGATTATGAGAAGCTCTCGGCGCAACAACTTTCAGGGATTCTGACTTTGGGAGGTACTGTTTTGGGTACTTCGCGCATGAAGCCTTTTAAGGGTAACAATAGTCATATCGACAAGCCTGCACAAATCAAAGAAAATTACGACGAGCTGGGGCTAGACTGTTTGGTGTGTATTGGTGGAAACGGAACAATGAAAACGGCTCACAAGCTTTCGGAGGAGGGGCTGAACGTTATAGGCATCCCCAAAACAATAGACAATGATGTTTGGGGGACCGATTTGACTTTTGGCTTTGATTCGGCAGTAAGCATCGCTACCGAAGCAATAGACAGACTACATACTACTGCCAATTCTCATCAAAGAGTTATGTTGATTGAAGTGATGGGGCATGACGCTGGATGGATAGCCCTTTATGCAGGGATAGCTGGTGGTGGGGATGTAATTCTGCTTCCAGAGTTGGGCTACGATATGGATGTTATCTGCGAGAAAATTAATCAACGCTACGAGGAGAAAAAACCATATTCTATCGTTGTCGTTGCCGAGGGAATTAAAACGGATGGGAGCGACTCGGCAGTGCATAGCATTGCAAAACAATTGGATAAGAGAATAGATGCAGAGACCCGCTGTACTGTTTTGGGATATACGCAAAGAGGAGGAGCGCCTACTGCAATGGATAGGGTGTTGGCGACGCAATACGGAGCTTTTGCGGCAGAATGTATTGCCAATGAGAATTATAATCAGATGGTTGCATTCAGAAAGAATCAGCTTAAATGCATTCCTCTGGAGGAAGTCGGGGGTAAATTAAAATTGGTAAACAAAAATCATAATTTAATTGACAAAGGGCACAAGATGGGCATATCATTTGGAGTAGAAATACAGTAAATCAATATTATACGATGCAAAGAGATGAAAGGATATTTGATCTGATAGAAGAAGAAAAGAAACGTCAGACGCTAGGCATTGAGTTAATTGCCTCAGAGAATTATGTAAGCAATCAGGTTTTGGAAGCTATGGGCTCGGTACTTACCAATAAGTATGCTGAAGGCTATCCTGCAAAAAGGTATTATGGAGGTTGTGAAGTTGTAGACAAGGTGGAACAATTAGCCATAGACCGTTTGTGTGAGTTGTTTGGTGCAGAATATGCTAATGTGCAACCACACTCTGGAGCGCAGGCAAATGCTGCTGTTATGAGTGTTGTCCTAAATCCAGGCGATAAATTTATGGGTTTAGATTTAGCACATGGTGGACACCTAACACATGGCTCGCCAGTGAATTATTCTGGCATACTATACAATCCTGTAGCCTACCATGTTCAGGAGGCAACGGGGAAAATAGATTACGATGAAATGGAACGTATTGCAATATCAGAGAAACCTAGACTCATCATTGGTGGAGCTTCTGCGTATTGCCGTGAGTGGGACTATGAAAGGATGCGACAGATTGCCGACAAGATAGGTGCAATACTGATGATTGACATGGCTCATACAGCAGGATTGATTGCAGCAGGCTTGCTCAATAATCCTGTTGCGCATGCCCATATTGTAACTTCGACAACACACAAAACACTCAGAGGACCACGTGGAGGAGTGATTATTGTGGGCAAAAATATTCCCAATCCATGGGGGATAGCGACGAAGAGAGGAGAAGTAAGAACACTTGGTTCTTTGATAGATTCGGCGGTGTTTCCTGGTCAGCAAGGAGGTCCTTTAGAGCATGTTATTGCAGGTAAGGCAGTGTCATTTGGCGAAGCCTTGAAAGCAGAATATAAAATATATCAGAAGCAGGTGATTGCAAATGCCAAAGCTATGGCCAATGCGTTTGTTCAAAAGGGTTATAAATTGATTTCGGACGGTACAGACAACCATTTGATGCTTATAGATCTACGTTCAAAATATCCAAATCTAACAGGAAAGCTTGCAGAAAAAGTGCTAGGCGAAGCTGATATCACAGTCAACAAGAATATGGTGCCTTTTGACAGCAGAACTCCATTTACAACCTCGGGTATCAGAGTGGGTACGCCCGCAATCACTTCAAGAGGTATTAAAGAGGAGGATATAAGGACAATTGTAGATTTGTTCGACAAGGTTCTTGCAAACCATGACAATGACAGTATTAAGCAAGAGGTGCGTGAGGCTGTTAACGATTTGATGGGCGATAAACCATTGTTTGCATGGTAATTCCAAGTTGCTTTGCTAGAAAGAGTCTCGATGTTATTTGTCGAGGCTCTTTCTATTTAGAGCCCGTCTATAAAGCCCAATATCTGCGTGCGAGTTAGTTATTTACACAAGTAGAGACGCCCAAGCTGGGCGTCTCTACTTCCAATTCACAAACTCCCAACATACAGAACGGCAAGCCTTGATATTTAACTTTATAGTTCAGACTCTCGACATTATGGACAGACACTATTTATTGCGCAAAGGTCTAATTACTCCTTGGAAAGAAATTTGAGATTTATTAGTTATAGTAAGCCCCAGCGACGCAAAACCCTCGGCAGAAGACGAAAGAATGAAATTGTATTCGTTGTGTTCGTCTTTTCCTGTAAAAGTTATGTGAAACATGTTGTTATCTTTCTTTGTCATTTTATAATCAGAAATAGAATCTAGGTTTATGCCCCCGTCTTCGCCATATCCTGCCGATGAGTATGCACGTCCGAAATATGGTAAAGAAATTCGCACCGAATCACCGTTGAAGTCAACAGAGTATAAACTCGATAAATTAATATTCCTAAAACCCATTGGTTGTGCCGACTGTGCTTCAAAACTATAGATCTTGTTTGAAACCAAACTGTCAATTAGTGCTATTTTTTCAGTCTTTCTTGCCTCTTTTATTTTCTTTCTATTCATTTTTTGGGCAGAGCCAACATTGCAACTCAAGACCAAAAATAGCAAAATTGCAGTATTTCTAATGTATATCTTCATTTTTTTAGATGTTTAAATGTTCGTTCTTATGGATAACAAAGTTTTGCCTAAAATGTTGTATTCGTTTATTTAGAAGCGTCTTATTTTGCTTGTATTGTTCCATCCTTATGTAGGCGAGGAATTATATTTATAATGTTGATATTGAAACAGTAGTCTAAATCAGGCTGTAAACCTAAGCTCAACAAATATTGGTAGTGCCTGCCCCGACTAGCAAAGTCTTGTAAGTGGTCTTTTTGAGAGATGTATAGACTGCTCATTGCCAATGCGGCATCGCTCAACTTATATTGATTCCTAGTCAGTTCAAAAGCTATCAATCCAGCACATAACGAGTCTTCCAATGCAAACTCTCCGTTTGTTCCACTACATAGAATAATAATGTCTTGGTGTTGAGTCAGGCGCTCAATTGTAGCTCCTGCATTTAGAAAAGAGGCAATGTATAGGCAGTCTGCACCTTGCGCATTGCGAATAGCCCTTGTGCCATTGCTAGTTGTCATTATGAGTGATTTGTTTTTTACCACCTCCTTAGTAAAAAGTAGAGGGGAGTTTCCTAGGTCAAAACCGTTTATGGGTAAGGCATTGCGCTCGCCCACCAAAAGTGTATTTTTTGCATTGATATTGCGAAGACGTTCAAAAGCTTCATTTGTCGATAACACAGGATGTATGTTCTTTGCCCCATTAGCTAATGCCGTGCAGATAACGCTACTAGCTCTAAGTACATCGACTACGACGATGGTCTTGTTGGATATGTCGCTGGGCAGTTTGCTAATTGCTGTGAATATAATGTCTACTGTCATAATGCATTGATAATTAGTGTGATGTCTGTTCTTGGGTTGGATGTTGAATACAAATGTAAATATAATTATTCAAATGTAGGATATTATCCCAGATGTGTATTAACTCACCTGCTGCGTGCTCCAATTTTTTCAAAACAAAACCCTTATTTTATCGGGTTTGAGGCCCTGTCTACGGCGTTCCAATGTGAATTACCAAAACAAAAATGAAATGAACGATGATTTAATCCAATTTTTAATCTATTACAACCTAAACCGAAGGCACGACTCTCTTAGAAAAGAGTTAGATGTGAGAACGCCTTTTCAAGCAGTGCAGAAATGGTTTATACTAAACCTGAAATATTTAAATGCAAGCCCGAAATATTTAAAAATAAAATAATATTTTGAACCAAAATAAAGTAAACTCTCATCAACAATGTTGTGAAACTTGACAGAGAATATGTTTTGCAAGCTTACGGTCGCATTAGAGGAGGTGGGATATACGCATCTGGGAGATTTAGGCATAGAAGGTGGAGAGGTGTTTGGCTACACTGAGAAAGAACATTTAATGGAGCACAATCTCTATGTATGTTACGAAAATGCAATTGAATTGAAACGTCATTTAACCTTTTGTGATTATCTAAGAACACATGAGACAGAAAGGAATAGATATAGTCAAACCAAGCTTGAAATGGCTAAACAATATCCTAATGATATGGACAGTTATGTATTAGGCAAGCAGTCTATAATTATAGATATATATGAAAAATGTACTTTAGATATATCTTATAAAGATAAGTTGTAGCATGAAAATGGGGAGTATAATAGAAGATTGAGTATAAATAAACTGGCAATATCAGAAAGATTAGTTCAAGAATTAATTTCTAGCCAATTTCCATGTTGGCAGAATCTAGTAATCAAAGAGGTTGAGAAAAGTGGACACGATAATCGAGCTTCTAGATTGGGCGACTTCATGTGTGTCAGATTGCCTAGTGCTCTCTCTTATGCTTCGCAAGTAGAGAAAGAATTTGAGTGGCTACCTCAATTAGCTAAACATGTTTCTATTTCAATAACTGAACCTCTAGTTTTAGGGAAACCCGATACAAACTACCCATACTCTTGGTCAATCAACAAGTATCTGGAAGGAGAAACACTCGAATTATGCGACGACAACAAATCAACTATTACCAAAGAATTAGCAAGCTTTCTATAAGGAACTTCAATCTATTGACACAACAAATGGTCCGTTAGCTGGACAACACATTTTTTATAGAGGAGGTCAATTGTCAGTTTACCATAATGAAGTCACAGATGCTCTTAACACGCTAAAAGATGTTATAGATACAGACACTTGTCTTTATCTTTGGGAGAGTGCACTTGCTAACACATGGACTAAAGAGAATGTTTGGGTACATGGAGATGTAGCCATAGGTAATTTACTACAGCAAAATTATCATTTGGCAGGCAATGTTGTTTAGTTAAGGCGTTAAAATAAATAGTTGATTATTAGGTTAGTCTGTATTTTTTTTCTTGTCTTTACAGTGTAATTAAAAAAGGACGAAGCAAAATGCAGAAAGAAAACGGACACGACCTATGCAGGTCAAAATTATAGAGTATTAATAACTAAAAATATAAATGATGAGATTGAAAAAGACACGTTCCAAAACCGCGTCAAGCGCGGTGTGCCTGAGTCGTTTTCGCGAGAGTGGACTTTTTCAATTCCCAAGCTAATGTTTCTTATTATGTCGTTAAACAGAGCTATTCAACGAGATTTAGACAGCTTCTTCAACAATCTTGATCGCTCAGAGTATACCATCCGAAAAGTTAGTAAAGGAGCATTTACTCAAGCAAGAGCAAAGATTGATGAAACAGGTTTTATTCGTTTCAACGAAATAGCCGTAGACACTTTTTACGGAGCAGTAGACTACAACAAATGGCATGGACACAGAGTTTTAGCTGCAGACGGTTCAACATTAAGGCTTCCCACGCATGATAGCGTAAAAAAGAAATTTGGAGAGTGTAAATTCGGTCACAAGAAAGACAAAATACTCTCCATGGCTACATCATCAATACTGTACGATGTTTTAAATCAGATATGCATTGATGCCCAACTTACATCTTTTAAGAACTTGAATGGGAAATCAGGTAATGAGCAGCGTCTGTTGGATTCTCATTTGACACACGTTAGACAGGGCGACTTGTTACTATTGGATAGAGGTTATCCGAGTATTGCTTTGTTCTTTATCCTACACGCCATGCAAGTCGATTTCTGCATACGCATGCAAACCAAATGGTGGAAAGACGTGAGATATTTTAAAGCTAGTGGAGAGGCACAACGCATCGTGTCTTTTAAATTGCCAGAAAAGGATAAGAATAAACTATCATCGTATCCTCACTCGCTTGATGTGGAGATTGAGTGTAGACTCGTAAGAGTAGAGCTAGAAGATGGGACAATAGAGGTTTTATGTACATCTCTTTTGGATGACCGGAAATATAAAGTTGAAGAGTTTAAAGACTTGTACCATCTACGATGGGGAGTTGAGGAGGCATATAAATTACTGAAAAACAGGATCGAATTAGAGGCCTTTAGCGGGAAAACGGCAAATGCTGTAAAACAAGATTTTCATGCCAAAGTTTTTCTGATGACTCTATGTGCTGCATATGCCCACCCTATAGAGCAACGAGTTAGAGAGGAATACAAAGCTGACAATGAACATAAACATAGCCAGAAAATAAACCGAACCAATACGATATCCTGTACAAGAAGCATATTAATTGGCATGTTTCTCAAAAAGCACTATACCAAGGCATTGGACTCCTTCGATAATCTTATATATAACACTCGTGAGCTTGTCAGACCAAATAGAAAAATTCCAAGACATGCGAAGGAGAGGAAAGCATACTGTATGAATTATAAGCACTTATGAATGTTTCTTAACTAAACGACATTGAGTTTGGAATGTAAAATAGTTAAGTTCTAATTGTTAATATGCAGAACGGCAAGACTTGATTTTGAACTTTCTAGTTCAGGCTCCCGACATTATGGACGAGCACTAAGTCGAGCTTATTCTCTTTGTCTTTTTGATGCCCTTTTTTTGAAAGAGAAAGACTTCTGTAATGCATTGATGTCGTAAAGGTTGCCATGCTAGTGTCGTCTGTAGGTTTGATAAAAGTGGAGCTGGCGGGAGTCGAACCCGCGTCCAAACAAGGAAGCCATATGCTTTCTACACGCTTAGCTCTATTTAAGTTTTAGAGTATCTGCCGGCGTAGAGCCACCAACATTCAACCTTAGTCTCTAAGTTTTGACTTACGAGCGAGACATTCGTAAACCTATCTTCTAGTTTCTGCGCCTCTGAATCCGACCGGAAAGAAGAATGTCCATCGGAGAGACGTCTCGTCTCAGCACCTTGTGCCAAGATTAAGCCTTAATCTACTGTGATTCGATTAGGCAGCAAGAGCGAAATTGTCATTGCCAGTTAAAAAGTTCGACCGTTCAGTTTAACGAGCCTACGAACAACGCTCGACGTGCTTACATACCACCTCGTCTTGCTGTCAAAACCAGTCAGCCCCATGGTACAAGTCTGCAAAGATACGTTCTTTTTGTAAATTTATCAAACGAGAAGAAGTTTTGCATAATACAAAAAAGATTTGCATTTTCAGCAAATCTCTCTTTTGTATCTAGTCGGGGTACTAGGATTCGTACCTAGGACCCCCTGCTCCCAAAGCAGGTGCGCTAACAGGACTGCGCTACACCCCGATGAATAATTTCGCTTGCAAAAGTACAGTATTAAGCATTAAGTTCCAAATAAATTTTATTATTTATTTTAACGCTTGTATTGACACTTTTCTATGGTGCTGTAAATGTGATTAATGTAGGCGTAGCTCATGTTGTTTTTATTTAGAGTCTGTCTATAAAGTCCAATATCTGCGTTATGCTCACTTTGCGAATTAG
>JBKECH010000090.1:0-21406 GCA_047974415.1 Bacteroidales bacterium
ATGACAAAGAGGATTGGATAGAGCTGAAGACTATCATTAGAATAAGCTCGGAACGATATATCAAGTCAACGAAATTAACCCAAAAGGAAGTAAGATATTACATCAGTTCATCAACAAGGGATGCCATCTATTTCAACAAAGCAGTGCGCCAACATTGGTCCATTGAGAATAATTTACATTGGAGTTTAGATGTCATCTTTGATGAAGATCGCAACCTCAAAAAGAAAGAAAATAGCGCCCAGAATTTCAATATTGTCAACAAAATGGCACTAGCTCTGTTGGAGAGAGAGAACTCAGCAAAAGCCTCAAAGCCAAGCAAAAGAGCTAAGGCAGCCCTTTCTGATAAATATAGAGAAAAATTGATTTGGGGTTAAGAGCGATTTACCTAGCACAACGAAGGATAAGATTGGTATTTTACTGAATTTAGTGTATCTTTGGAGTGTAGAAAAATATTACAACAGATGTCATATCTAGAAGTCAGAAATGTAAGTAAGACCTATATCGACCATAAGGCTTTGGACGATGTAAGTCTGTCGCTGGGGAAGGGTAGGGTGTTAGGACTATTGGGGCCCAATGGAGCAGGTAAGTCCACACTTATCCGGATAATAAATAAAATCCTGTATGCTGATGCAGGCGAAGTGTTGTTAGACGGCAAGGATATAGACTTTGACAAAACTAGTAAGATTGGCTATTTGCCAGAAGAGCGAGGACTTTACCAAAAGATGCGAGTTATTGACCAACTGATGTACTTAGCGCGCTTGAAAGGAATAACAAAATCAGAAGCTCGGCATAATATAAATTATTGGTTTGAAAAATTCGGTCTAGAAAAATGGCGTAATAAAAAACTAAAAGAGCTATCGAAGGGTATGCAACAAAAAGTGCAGTTTATTTCAACTATTATTCATAAGCCAGAATTATTGATATTCGATGAACCCTTTAGTGGTTTCGATCCGATAAACGTAGAGTTGCTGAAAGGAGAGATATTGCGGATGCGAGATGAAGGAGCAACGATAATATTTTCTACGCACAACATGGCGTCGGTAGAGGAGGTATGCGACGAAGTGGTTCTTATCAACGATTCTAAGAAGGTGCTAGATGGTACTATTGCAACTTTAAAGGAGCAGTTTAAAGAAGGGAGATATAGACTAGCAGGCAAGTGCTCTGATAGCTTCTCGTCTTTCGGTGATTTCATTTTCCCCGAGGGGCTTAGCATGCTAGACGCACAGGTCAGAGACGGCTATTATAACATAGTACTTACTGCTACAGATATAAACAAGATGTCTTTTTTGACTTATATAAACAGCAATGTGGGCGATTTACAAGTCTTTGAAGAAGTGCGACCATCCATGAATGATATATTTATGCGAGTAATTGGCGAAGAAAAGAGAAAGAATAACATAAAGAATACTGATGAATAAAATAGGCATTGTAATACAGCGTGAATATTTGTCGAGAATACAGAGTCGGAACTTTATTATCTCGACTATTATTGTGCCTCTTTTCCCACTGATGATCATAGGTGTTGTGCTCCTACTTATGTCTATAAACGAGAATGAGGATGTTGTTGTTGGAATAAACGACCAATATGGCAATGTGGAAACAGTATTGAAAAGCACGGCAAATACAAAATATATCTTTGTAGAGGAAGCTCACTACAGAAATGCTGTTCAAGCTTTGAAGCAGAATGTTGGTAATTACTCTTTGTTGGTGCAGATACCTGCAGATATCGAGAACACTGAATCTATTTCTGTGGTTTATTCTAAGAATCCAAACATGGCATTGGTTGGCAGAATAGAATCGGTAGTTGGGACTTTGGTGTCCATGAATAAAAAGCAACGATTAGCAG
This sequence comes from Bacteroidales bacterium, assembly GCA_047974415.1. Taxonomy (GTDB): domain Bacteria; phylum Bacteroidota; class Bacteroidia; order Bacteroidales; family Prolixibacteraceae; genus JBKEAJ01. The sequence continues at coordinate 1,847 of JBKECH010000090.1, forward strand.
CGCGTGTTGACGACGAGTCCCTGATGGCAGAATTTTATGCTACTCAAGTAAAAATAAATTCCAACAATGTCAAGATAACAGAACGTGGTGACACTAAGGCTGACAGTTCTGCTGAGTTCCTTTCGTTTTTGGGTTATCTTTTGGGGATATTTATGTTTATGCTTGTGCAGATGTATGGAGGTATGGTAGGTCAGTCGGTGTTAGAGGAGAAAAGCAATAAGATTGTAGAATTAATATTAGCATCGGTACGACCGTTTCAGCTTTTAGTTGGTAAAGTGCTTGGGGTTAGCCTTGTTGGTCTGACTCAGATGTTTGTCTGGTTATCCGTTGGAGTAATATTTGTATTTTTAGGAAACACTACGATACTGCCAGCATTGAGTATAAACGACAAGGTGTCGGATACTACCGAGATGCTAGTCCAACAACCAGAGGTGGAAGGAGCTTTAGCTTTGGGGATGGATGCTAATATAGTAGCGCTACCAAATAATGAACTCGGCCGAGTTTTAAATGTGATGATGGGTGTAAATTGGTTTAAGATTCTTGGTTTCGGCTTTTTATTTCTGACATTTGGTTTTTTGGTGTACAGTTCCCTATATGCAATGATCGGCTCAATCTCGGATAATGCAGAGCAGATGGGGCAATACAATCTGGTGGTGATGTCTCCGATGATATTGTCGATGATGATGTTACAGGTGGTGATGACGAATCCAGATGGATCTGTAGCCTCTTTTGTGTCCTACTTCCCACTTACATCGCCAATGTGCATGATGAGCCGAATGGTTTTTGATACTCCTGTTTATGAAGTTCTTATAAGTTTGAGCCTGCTAGTTGTAACATGTATTGTCATTCAATACATTACATCTAGAGCATATCGAGCAACCATACTGGCCCGAGGAGTGAAGTTGAATTGGAAAAATATCAGCAGATGGCTTAGATAGCGTCTGCCCGTAATGCCGATATTGGACTTTATATATGGGCTCTAATTCTAGATAGGGGCGAGGTTTTTTTGTCAGTCGATTACTCCCGACCCAACTAGTTCGTCGCCGTCATACCATGCTGCAAACTGTCCTGCTGCAACGCCTCGTTGAGCTTTGTCGAAAACAAGATAATATCCTTCGCTTTTTGAGTAGATTGTAAGCGCTTCTAGAGCCTGACGATAGCGCACTCTAACCAGATATCTTTGCTTTTTGCCAATTGCTATTGAGTGGTCAGGTCTTATTTGATGGATATTTTCTCTTGCAATGAATAATCCATTTCGGTATAGTCCTTTATGATCTTCTCCTTCGCCAACGTATATTATGTTTCTTGTGATGTCTGTAGCAATAATAAACAGAGGCTCTTTGTGTCCCCCAATGTTTAGGCCTTTGCGTTGTCCTATGGTGTAGAAGTGAGCTCCTTTATGTTTACCGATTATCTTGCCATTCCACGGTTTATATGGAAACGCAGAACAGAACCTGCTGATATCCTCTTCTTTTAATTCATTGATTTGTTTTTTCACAGAAAAGGTAGCAGGTATTTCTATTACATTCCCTTCGTTTGTGCTAAGTTTTTGTTGCAAAAATGTAGGTAAATCAACTTTGCCGATGAAGCATATCCCTTGACTATCCTTACGCTGAGCCGTGGATAAACCATGTGTTGTAGCAAGTTCTCTTACTTCGGGCTTTGTTAGAAAACCGATAGGAAATATAGTTTGCGACAGTTGTTCTTGGTTCAGTTGACATAGGAAGTAGCTCTGATCCTTGTTGTTGTCTACGCCCGCCAGTAGTTTGTGATAGGTCTTCCCTCCAATTGTTTCTGTAGTTTTCCGACAATAGTGTCCTGTTGCCACATAATCGGCACCAAGTTCCTTTGCTTTTTGATATAGGACATCGAATTTTACTTCTCGGTTGCAGAGTATGTCTGGGTTTGGTGTACGTCCAGATTCGTATTCTGCAAACAAATAATCGACAACTCGTTTTTTGTATTCTTTTGAAAAATCTACCACATGTAGTTTAATGCCAATTTGTTTAGCAACAATGTTGGCAATATCTAGGTCGTCTTCCCAAGTACATCTGCTCGTCAGCACGCCTTCGTTATTATCCTTCCAATTAATCATGAAAAGCCCTTCAACTTCGTAGCCTTGTTCTTTTAAAAGAATTGCTGCTACCGATGAATCTACTCCCCCAGATATTCCTACAACAACTTTGTTCATTTTTTGTGTTGTTGAGGATTTGCTATACTGATTGTTAAGTACTGATGACACTGTGTGTTGTGCATTTTTATTGAAATCAAAAATGTTTCTTATATGTTCCCGTATGCAGAGCTATATAGAGTTCTCTATAAAGCCCAATATCTGCGCTATGCTCATTTTGCGAATTAGTCATTTAATAAGTATAGATGCCCAAGTTGGGGTGTCTATACTCCCAATATACAGAACGGCAGACCTTGATATTATGGACAGGCACTACTTATTAGCTCTACTGCCCTTGCTAGCGCTTTGTCTATGCCAGATGGATTTTTCCCTCCTGCAGAAGCAAAGAAGGGCTGACCACCACCACCGCCATTTATTTCTTTAGAAACATCCCTAACTATATTTCCTGCATGTAGTTTATTAATTTTAACCAAATTGTCGTGGAAGGATATATATATAGTTGGCTTGCCTTCGTTTAATATTCCCAACACAATTGCAGAATTTTCGACTTCCGATTTCAGCTGAAAACAGATATCCTTAAGTTGTTGCCCCGTCAGGGAGTCGTTTGCAAGGTGGCTGCTAATCAGTTTAATGTCGTTAATGCTCTTTGCACCTCCTATTAGTTTTTTCTTAATTTCCAAAGCTTCTTTTTGTTCAAAAGATTCGATTTTTGCTTTGAGGTAGCGCAGTTCTTCTTGCATATCCTCAATGCTTTTTGGAAGGTTATTTGATTTTATAAGATTTTTCAGTTCTCCTATTTCGTCTTGAAAATTTTGACAGTACTCTTCAGCCTTAATACCCGTTACCATTTCAATACGACGCACCCCTGCTGAAATGGAAGACTCAGATGTAATTTTAACAAAGCCGATTTCTCCAGTGCTGTTAGCATGCGTGCCTCCACACAGCTCTATGGATTTGCCGTATTGGATGACTCTTACTGAGTCGCCATATTTTTCGCCAAATAGAGCTATGGCTCCCATTTTTTGAGCCTCGTCAAAACTGACTTCCCGATACTCTTGTCGTACAGAGTTGTTTCTGATTTGTTCGTTTATGTTCTGTTCAATTGTTTGGAGCACCTTATCGTCTAGTTTGTGAAAATGCGAGAAATCGAATCTAATATACTCTTCGTTTACATACGAGCCCTTTTGTTCGACGTGCTTGCCTAGAACTTCAATAAGAGCATGATCTAGCAAGTGTGTGGCAGTGTGGTTTCTTGCAATGAGGGTTCTGCGCTCGATGTTTACTACGGCATTAAACTTGTCGTTTGGATTTTTAGGAAGCTTTTTTACAAGGTGGATAATTAGGTTATTCTCTTTCTGAGTGTCTAGGATGCTTATTTTTTCGTTATTGGCTTCTATATATCCTGTATCGCCAACTTGCCCCCCTGATTCTGCATAAAACGGAGTTTTGTCGAGAACTATGTGATATAATTCTTTGCCCTTCTGGCTCACCTTCCGATATTTAACAATGCTAGAGGTTATTGTAGTGTGATCGTAACCAGCGAATTCGATGTCTGTTGTTTGTAGGAGTTCTGTCCAGTCGCTTGTTTCTTGGGATGCACTAGCCTTTGAACGTTCTTTTTGTTTTTGCAATTCTGCGTTGAAGACCACTCCGTCTACACTGCAACCATTTTCTTTTGATATTAGTTGCGTAAGGTCAAAAGGAAATCCGAAAGTATCGTACAGAGTAAAGGCATCTTTCCCACTTATAATATTGGATTTATTATTTGCTATAAGCTCGTTGATGAGGTTTAAGCCTTTTGATAATGTTCTCAAAAAAGCTTCTTCCTCCTCCTTTATAACTTCCTCTATCAGTTTTTGTTGGGATTTTAGTTCTGAGAAATGATAGCCGAGAGATTTTACAAGTTCTTCAACAAGCTCATATATAAAAGCATTATTGAAATCTAAAAAGGTGTATCCGTATCTAACAGCCCTTCTTAATATTCTTCTTATCACATATCCAGCCTTATTGTTTGAAGGTAATTGTCCATCTGCAATCGCAAAGGCTACAGCTCGCAGGTGGTCGGCGATAACACGCATGGCTATGTCTGATTTTTTGTCTTCGCCATATTTCTTGTTGCTCAGTTTTGCAATTTTTGCAATTATTCCTTGAAATAAGTCTGTGTCGTAATTTGATGTTTTTCCTTGAACAACCATGCATAGTCTTTCGAATCCCATGCCTGTATCTACGTGTTTAGCTGGTAGTTCTGTCAAAGAGCCATCGGCTTTTCTATTGAACTGTATGAACACAAGATTCCATATTTCAATTACTAGGTTATGGTCTTTGTTGACGAGTTCTGCTCCATCTATTTTTTTTCTTTCTGCGTCGTCTCTTAAATCTATATGTAGTTCGGAGCAAGGGCCACAAGGACCAGTCTCTCCCATTTCCCAAAAATTGTCTTTTTTATTTCCTGTCAGAATTCGGTCTTTTGGAAGGAATTGTTCCCAGCATTTTTGAGCATCTTCGTCTTTAGGAACATTATCTTTGGCATCTCCTTCAAATATAGTGGCATAGAGCCTGTTTTTGTCGACTTTCATTATGTCGACGATAAATTCCCACGCAAAGCTAATTGCTTCATTTTTAAAATAATCGCCGAAAGACCAGTTGCCGAGCATCTCAAACATAGTGTGATGATAGGTATCTAGTCCAACTTCCTCCAAGTCGTTATGTTTTCCTGATACTCTCAAGCATTTTTGTGTGTCGGCAACTCTTTTATATTTGGTTTGCTCATTTCCTAAGAAAATATCTTTAAATTGATTCATCCCAGCATTAGTAAACATTAGTGTGGGGTCGCTTTTCAGGACCATTGGTGCCGAGTCCACAATTTGATGATTTTTGGTTTTTAGAAAGCTAAAAAAAGCCTCTCTTATTACTTTTGATTCCATTTTTTTGACAAATCCTTTTTTTTTTTGTTCAGAAAGACATATATTTGCATCGCATAGATAATATCTATCTTGTATTGTTCGTTAATTAAGTCGCAAAAGTAAAATATAATATTCAATATGCCAAGAGGAAATTATAGATTTAACCCTGATACTCTAAAGTATGAAAAGATTGGGGTAAGCACTAAAGGTAAGGTATTGAAGTTTGCTAGTGTTCTCTTTGGAGGACTCGCTGTAGCCGTTGTTTCCATGTATGTGTTGGACGCAACAGATATATATACCCCCAATCAAGGTTTAGAAAAAGAGCAAAAACGTACAAATAAAGAATTAGATAAGATATATTCTAAAGTCAAGAAGTTGGAAAAACAGTACGTGAATCTGCAAGAACTGGACGATAACGTGTACAGAACATTTCTTGACATTTCGCCAGTTTCGCAGTCCATGAGAGAAGTTGGTTCTGGAGGGGTGGATAAATATGAATACTTGGATGACTATTCAAATTCGGATTTGCTTATAGATCTAATGAAACGAGTTGATATTTTGAGTAGTAAAGCAAATGTTCAGGAAAAATCATACGATGAGCTGATGGAGTTGGCTTTGCTTAAGCAGGCAAAAGTCGAGTCTATGCCTATGATACAGCCATTGGCAATCGATGATGTTAGAAATTTTTCATCTGGATTTGGATATAGGAGGCACCCAGTGTATCATACCATGAAAATGCATACGGGAATAGACCTATCTGCAAGAACAGGTACTCCTGTGTATGCTACAGGAGGTGGAGTAGTGGTGGAAGCAGAGTATAGCATGGGTGGCTATGGTAAAAATGTGCTAATTGACCACGGTTTTGGATATAAAACCAGATATGGACATTTAAACTCAATAGGGGTTAAAGTTGGTCAGAAAGTAAAAAGAGGTGAAGTTGTTGGAGGTGTTGGTAATACAGGGACATCTGTAGGCTCTCATTTACATTATGAAGTCATAATTAATGACAACCCTGTCGACCCTACATTTTATTTCTTTCAAGATTTAAACCAAAATCAATATATGCAACTAGTTAATAAGGTTGCACAAGAGGAGGCACAGCCAAATGGTTGATTTGTCTAAAATAGTTATTAATACAAATAAACATCATTATCCAATTGGCGAGGTGGCAGAAATGTTTGCAATGAACATTTCTGCCATTCGTCATTGGGAGAAGACTATTCATAAGTTGAAAGCAGATAGGAATGCCAAAGGTACTCGCTTTTTTACCCCCGATAATGTAGAGATTATAAAAATTGTTTACGATCTTGTGAACTATAAAGGTATGACATTGGATGGTGTAAATACAAAATTACAATCTAGAAAAGAAATAGAGTATTATAGCAATAAAAAAGAAATACTGGCAACATTAAACAATATAAAAAACATATTAGAGGATGCCAAGCTTTATCTCTAACGCTTTGTAAGAATCGAGCTTTTTTGTTACTTTGCGCTGGCAAGCGCTAAAAAATAATTAAAATAATGAAGATACTAAAGTTTATTTTTAGTAAGGTGTTCCTAATAAATATATCTATTATGCTCGTGGTGAGTGTAGTGTTGCTATATGTAGCACTAGAATTTTTGAAGGTTTATACCCAGCATGGAGAGTTTGTGATTGTTCCGAATCTGGTTGGTAAGACTGTAGAGGAATTGCGCAATAGTGATTCTATATGCCAAGATATAGAGTTGATAGTTTCAGACTCTTTGTATGATGAGAGTTTTAAAACAGGACTGATTTTACGTCAGATTCCAGAACCGAACTCGGAAGTGAAAAGAGAGCGAAAAATTTACCTCACTATAAATATGGCAGAGCCACAAAAGGAGCTAGTTCCCAATGTTAGAGATTTGTCATTTCGTCAAGCTGAAGCATCTATTTCTAGCGCAGGTTTCTTTGTCGGAGAAGTTATTTATATTCCATCTAAATATAAAGGCTTGGTGCTTCATCAGAAATTAGGAAAGACTGAACTATTAGCAAATGATTCTCTACCACTTGGGTCTAGAATAGATTTGTACGTAGGTTCGGGTAGTGGGAGTAGCTTTATTGAAGTGCCTAGCTTAGTAGGAGCAACATTGGCAGAGGCTGAGACGATTTTGAAAGAAACTTTGTTAAATAAGGGAGCTAGCATATACGATGAGAGCGTAATAGGAGCTCAAGACACAGTAAAAGCGCGCATATGTAAGTATAAACCAAGTGGGAGCGTGGAGCAAGGGTCATTTATTGATTTATACCTGACCGTCGTCGACTCGCTGATAGTATTGGACACATTAAAAGAACCCATACAGGAGGAGGTGATAAGTGTTGTTGAGTAGTGATAGCATTGAAGATCAAGAACTGTTTGAGCATTTCAGTTTTATTGTAGATCCTGGACAAAAGCCACTTAGGATAGATAAGTTCTTATTCGATAGACTTACAGGAACGTCTAGACATCGTATACAACTTGCCGCAAGTGCAGGACTTGTTAGGGTGGATAATAAACCAGTGAAACCAAATTACAAAGTGAAACCCAATGAGGTAGTGTCTGTTGTGATGGACTATCCTAAGCGAGAACTTGTAATTGAACCTGAGAACCTGCCTATAAACGTTATCTATGAGGATGATGATGTTCTTGTTATTAACAAGGAACCAGGGATGGTCGTTCATCCAGGACATGGTAACTACACAGGAACTCTCATTCACGCTTTAGCATATAGATATTCGGATTTACCTATGTTCAATGGAGAGGACATGCGTCCAGGACTTGTGCACAGAATAGATAAAGATACTTCAGGATTGTTGGTTATTGCCAAAAATGAAGAAGCGAAGGTTCACCTATCGGCACAGTTCTTCAATAAAACTACAAAAAGAACGTACCAAGCCCTAGTTTGGGGTGATTTTAACGAGGAGTTTGGAACCATTGAAGGTAATATAGGGAGGTCTTATGCCAATCGTCAGATATATATGGTTTACGAAGATGAAGAGCAAGGAAAACATGCTGTTACTCATTACAAACTCGTAGAACGATTTTCGTATATCTCGCTTGTAGAGTGTGTACTTGAAACTGGACGAACACATCAGATTCGAGTTCATATGAAACATATCGGACATCCTATTTTTAATGATGCTAATTATGGCGGAGATAAAATTTTACGAGGAACAACTTATTCAAAGTATAAGCAATTTATATTCAATTGCTTCAAAGAGCTTCCTCGTCAAGCCTTACACGCCAAGTCATTAGGCTTTGTGCATCCTCGAACGGGGAAAGAAATGCTATTTGAAACAGAACTACCCGAAGATATTTCTGTAGTATTGACTAAATGGAGGACCTACGTTTCGGGAAGAGGAAATTAGAAAAATGAACATTTTTTATAAACAGATGAAACCTTCGTGCAGTGGGCTATAAGCTATAAGCCTAACTACACACAGAAGGATGATTAATAAACCAGCAAAAGCATAAAGACTATAGCTTACAGCTTATTGCAGAATTGTAAACAGATGAAGAAGAATATAGGAATATTATACGGAGGACCGTCGGCGGAGAGTGAAATATCAGCTAAAAGTGCAAAGACAATTTATGATGCAGTAGACAAGGAGAGGTATAACGTTTGGAACGTTGAGATTGATGGTACCGATTGGAAGCTGTATTTAAATGAATATTGCTCTGTTGAATTGCAGACAAATGATTTTACTTTTGAGCTAAATGGCAAAAAAGTTCGATTAGACTATGTTTTCAATACTGTGCATGGACAATACGGAGAAGACGGAGTTATTCAAGGTGTGTTGGATTGGTTTAATATCTCTTATAACACTGGCGGAGTAACATCATCGGCGCTAACTTATAATAAATATTTTTGTTCGCAATATCTAAAAAGTCACGGTGTTATGGTGCCGAATGCAAAGCGTCTAGTCAGAGGGGTTAAATATGACCAAGTTATGTTGTTGAAGGATTTTTCGTTTCCAATAATTGTAAAACCCAATCTTGGAGGTTCTAGCTTTGGTCTTTCGATGGTTGATAGTGATGCCACTTTTGATAGAGCGGTAGAGAATGCTTTTAAATATTGTGACGAAGTTGTTGTAGAAGAATTTATAAAAGGAAGAGAACTTACTTGTGGAATAGTCTCTGTTGGAGGAGAGAGTACAGTGTTACCTATAACAGAGATAGTTGCGGAGAGAGGTCTTTTTGATTACGACGCAAAGTATAATGACAGCGGAATTAAAGAAATAACACCAGCACAAGTAAGTAGTGAAATAGAGACTGAGTGTAAGAGAATCGTATCTGAGGTATATAATTTGTGTAATTGTAAAGGCATTGCAAGAGTAGATTTCATGCTGAAAGACTCGCAACTGTATTTCCTCGAAATAAATATAACTCCAGGTATGACAAAAACAAGTCTGGTGCCTCAACAGCTACGAAGTATGAACATTGATTTGTCTGAACTAATTTCAAGAATAATTGAAGCCGACTTGAATAGAAGTTCGTGGAACCGCTAGATAGAGTCCGTCTATAAAGTCCAATATCTGCGTTACGCTCACTTTGCGAATTAGTCATTTAATAAGTAGAGAAGCCCAATTTGAGTGTCTCTACTCACAATTCACAAACTCCCAACATACAGAATGGCAAGCCTTGATATTTAACTTTATAGTTCAGATTCCCGACATTATAGACAGACACTAGATAGATTCAGTATATAAGGTTCAATACCTGTATTATGTAAAATCAGCTTTAGAAAATGGCAACGGAGAGAAGTAATAAAAAAAATAATTCGCAGCGGACTAATACGACAATAGATCATCTGAATGCCCAGATTGGTAAGATTCCGCCTCAGGCGGTAGAGGTAGAACAAGCTGTGCTTGGAGCATTGATGCTAGAACGTGAGGCCTATTCTAACGTTGCTGATATTCTTACAGCTGAAAGTTTTTATCGGAATGAGCATAGACAGATTTTTGAAGTGATAAGCTCCTTATCACAAAGGAATCAGCCCATTGACTTGCTTGTTGCAACCCAAGAGCTAAAAGATAAAGGGCTACTAGACGAGGTGGGAGGAGTATCGTATATAACAAAGTTGACAAGTCTTGTGGCGTCTGCAGCTCATATTGAGTTTCACGCACGCATTATTGCTCAAAAGCACATACAACGAGAGCTTATCAGGGTATCCAGAGAGATTTTGGAGAAAGCATATGACGACAGCGAGGATGTTGAAGACTTAATAAACTTCTCGGAGACTTCGCTCTTTGGTGTCGCAGAGCGTCAGATGAAGGGAGAAACGCTACCAATTAAAATGGTGCTGAAAGAAGCCGCAGCGCAAATAGAAGAGAATGCAAAGAAGCCAGATGGGATGAGTGGTTCCCCGTCAGGCTTTCGCGCACTAGATAGCATTACCTCGGGGTGGCAACCTACGGATTTAGTCATAGTTGCAGCGCGGCCGTCAATGGGGAAAACAGCATTTGTATTGTCGATGGCTAGGAATATGATAGTAGACCATAATCTTAAAGTTGGTTTTTTCTCTCTTGAGATGTCATCCCTGCAATTAGTTAACAGACTTCTGGCAGCAGAGACGGGTCTAGGGTCAGACAAGATTAAAACGGGGAGGCTTAGTAAAGAGGAGTGGACATTGTTGCACGATAAAATCCGTGTTCTTGAGGATGCGCAGTTGTTTATAGACGACACACCAGCATTGTCGATTTTTGACTTCAGAGCTAAGTGTAGAAGATTGAAAAAACAATCGCCAGGACTGGATGTTGTGATAATCGATTATTTACAACTTATGACGGCAGGGGTGAAAGTTGGTAGTCGAGAGCAAGAGGTTAGTACTATATCTCGCTCCTTGAAGGCTGTTGCTAAGGAACTTAACGTGCCGATACTAGCACTCTCGCAGTTGAATCGCTCGGTAGAAAGTAGAGAAGGGAAAAAACCACAGCTATCGGACCTCAGAGAGTCGGGGGCCATAGAGCAAGATGCCGATATTGTATCGTTTATTCATCGTCCTGAGTACTATGGCATACATGAAGACGAGAAGGGAAGGAGCACTAAAGATTTGGCAGAGATAATAATAGCAAAACATAGAAACGGAGCTGTGGGTACTATTAATTTGCAGTTTGTTAGAACATTAGCTAGGTTTCAAGACTTTGAAGTTAATCCAGACTTCTTGTCAACTGTTGCTGATACAAAAACAGTGCAGTCTAAAATGAATAGCGATGTTGATGAAAGATGGACGACAAAAGAAGGAGCTGGTAAGGATGTTTACGACAGTACATTCGATCCGATAGATAGTTTTACAGGAGATGAGTTTTAGAGCGAATTATGAATAACATGACTATAAATAAGATTTGCATAATAGTATTATTGCTTGTTGCTGGATGGAGAGCAAAAGCAGGAATGTTACTAGTGCCCATGGACAATATCCAAACTAATCATCTGAAATCTTATGGAGTGGCTTATTGGGCTGTCGAACAAGGACTCGAACTTAAATGGTTATTGAACTATAGGGGAGGTAGTTTCTTGTTAGACTTTAGTACAGAAGCCGAACAAGAGTGTAAGTTGCGAGGTGTAAGCTACGAATCTATTCCGGATGCAAGAGCTGATGCTTTGTTGTCAGAAATTGCTCGCCCAGACGTTAACCAAGATGCTATAGCAATGGTAAAAGCCCCTAAAATAGCAGTGTATTCACCATCCAATAAACAACCTTGGGATGATGCTGTAACGCTGGTGCTTACGTATGCTCAAATTCCTTACGACATTATCTACGATGAGGATGTATTAAGAGGTAAACTGTCTGAATATGAATGGTTACATCTTCATCATGAGGATTTTACAGGACAGTACGGTAAGTTTTATCGCAATTATAATAACATGCCGTGGTATCAGCAAGAAGTATCAACAAACGAGGCTATGGCAGAGAAGTTTGGCTACAAAAAAGTTTCTGAAATGAAAAATGTAGTAGCACAAACAATCAGAAAATTTGTTGAAGACGGAGGCTTTATGTTTGCAATGTGCGCAGCTACGGATACCTATGATATCAGCTTGTCTGCCACTGGACTCGATATTCTAGCATCTCCATTTGATCACGACCCTTTAAGTGTCGAGGATTTAAAAAAAATAGATTATAATAAGACAATAGCATTTACAGACTTCAAAGTGTCAGTAGACCCTATGGAATATGAATTCTCAGATATTGACGTTACAGATACGAGAAGAGTAAATAAACAAAATGATTTTTTTTCGCTCTTTGAATTTTCGGCAAAGTGGGACCCAATACCAACAATGCTTTGCCAAAATCATGAGAATGTTATTAAAGGATTTATGGGACAGACTACCGCCTTTAGGAAGTCGCTGATAAAAAAAAATATAATTATCATGGGAGAGAACAAAGATTTGCAAGAAGTTCGTTATCTTCACGGTGAATTAGGAAAAGGATTTTTTTCTTTTTATGGAGGACATGATCCAGAGGACTATTCGCACTTTGTAGGAGATAAGCATACTGATCTTAGCCTCTATCCAAATTCACCAGGGTATAGGCTTATATTGAACAATATACTGTTCCCTGCGGCACGAAAGAAAAAAAGAAAAACATAGTAAATTTAAATATCATGAGAGTATTAGTAACAGGAGGGACTGGCTATATAGGGTCCCACACAACAGTCGAGTTGCAAAATGCTGGCTTTGATGCACTGATTGTTGACAATCTTTCTAATTCCGACAAGAAATCACTAGACGGAATAGAGGCAATAACAGGTATTCGTCCTGACTTCGAAGAGTTCGACTTGGTGGATAGGAAAAAAGTCTTCGAGGTGTTCGAAAAGTACGATAATATTGTAGGGGTTATACACTTTGCTGCACACAAAGCTGTAGGCGAGTCTGTAGAGCAACCCTTGAAGTACTACGATAACAACATCAATTCGTTGTTGAATTTGTTGATGGCAATGGAGAAATACAACGTGCCTTCGATGGTGTTTTCTTCGTCTTGTACCGTGTATGGGCAACCAGAGAAACTTCCAGTAACAGAAAATGCACCATTGCAAAAAGCAACATCCCCATATGGAAATACAAAACAGATTTGCGAGGATATTATAAACGATACCATAAATGCTATTCCAGAGTTAAGAGCCATCTCTTTGAGGTATTTTAATCCTATCGGAGCTCACCCATCTGCCAATATTGGAGAGTTGCCCTTGGGAACTCCCCAAAACCTTGTTCCCTTTGTGACCCAAACAGCAGCTGGAATACGCAAGGAGCTTAGTGTATTTGGAGATGATTATAAGACTAAGGATGGAACATGCGTAAGAGACTATATTCATGTTGTTGACTTGGCTAAAGCTCATGTTGTAGCTGTAGACAGACTAATAAAATCACATAATGTAAAGCCCGTAGAAGTGTTTAACATCGGAACGGGTAAAGGATCGACAGTGCTTGAGGTGATAAATACATTCGAGGAGGTGGCAGAAAAAAAACTTCCTTATAAAATTGTAGGAAGACGCACTGGCGATACAGAAGCTGTTTGGGCAGATACGCAGAAAGTCAGGGCAGAGCTCAACTGGCAGGCAAAGAGCTCCTTGGCTGATGCATTGCTGTCGGCGTGGAAATGGGAAAAGAAAATTAGAGAAATCGAATGATTATTAAAATGAATAGAACATGAGGTTGGTGTTTTTAACAGGAGCAGGCATGAGTCAGGAAAGTGGATTGAAAACATTTCGAGATTCTGACGGTTTGTGGGAAAACTATAATGTGGAGCAAGTTGCTAGTATTGAGGGATGGTATGCCGACCCTCAGCTGATGACAAGATTCTACAACGAACGTCGTATCCAGCTTGCTTCTGTTAAACCAAACTTAGGACATGTTGTAATCGGGAGACTAGAATCGAGCCACGACGTAACAGTGATTACACAGAATGTAGATGACCTTCACGAACGAGCTGGCAGTAGTGATATTATCCATCTACATGGCGAGCTTACCAAGGTAAAGAGCAATAGGGATGATGCGTTGGTAAAGGACATTGGATATACAACAATGGAATATGGAGAGAAAAGCCCAGATGGTGGACTTTGGAGACCAGATATTGTTTGGTTTGGTGAAGCTGTTCCAATGATTCCGAAGGCTGCCAAAATGGTTAGTGAAGCTGAACTACTAGTTATAGTAGGAACATCTATGAACGTGTATCCTGCTGCTGGCTTAGTCGATTATGTGTCAGAACACTGTAAGATTGTATTTATAGACCCTTACCCCAATATATCGAATAGGTCGAATTTGCAGATTATAGAGGCAAAAGCGACGGAAGGATTGGCACTATTGGAGAAAGAGCTTAACATTTGCACGAATACTTTTTAGCTTCGAGGAGGTTGTGCAGTTTCGAGCTTAAGGTTTATAGTTAAGAGTTTATCATTAATCATTGAAACAGAGGAGCAAACCTTGTGGGAGATTATAAATAAAAATCGGAAGTCAGTTCTTTGTAGGAACTAGTATATTCGCCAGTTCTATTTCTTATTGTTAAGCTTTCTGCTTTTAATGTTGCAGTAGTGTATTTTGTAAGTTCAACCATTGTGCGGTGACTGCTCTTGCCCTCTATGGGAATCAACTTGCAAATGCGAGATACAGATAAACCCAAGCCTTCACCATAAGAAATGAGTCTGTCTACTCTGTCTGATGGGTATATGATTGACATTTTGCCATTTACTTTTAGGAGTTTTAAGCTGTCGTTAATTAACTCGTGCATATTTAATTTTTTGTCATGTCGGGCTAAAGTTCTACGAGAATCGGAGCAAGCATGGGCACTGTTAAAATAAGGTGGATTTGAAATTACTAAATTAAACTTTAAACTATTTTCTTTTGCAAGAGCCTGGAGGCTAATGTGCTTTATTTCTATTTGCGATTTCCATTTAGATAAGTTTACATTTAAGTTCGCATCTAAAAGAGCACCATCATCAATGTCTATACCAAGTATCCTTGCTTTAGGATTCCTTTGCGCCATTATTAAAGATAGAAGTCCAGTTCCGCAACCTATATCTAAAATACTGTCTGTTTGCAATACGCTAGTCCAGCAACCTAGTGCAAGACTGTCGACGCCAACTTTCATTGCGCTATTTGACTGTTCAATGCGGAACTGCTGAAACTGGAAAAAGCTGTTGGACATTAGTATGTTATATCAATATTTTCGATGGATTTTATATTGATGTTTTTTATAAATAGCTCTGCACCTTCGCTTTGAAGCTGTATTTGTCCAGCTGTTAGGTCTTGCGCATTGCCATCTTTGATTTCATTTACAATACACACTACTTTTCCATTTAGAATGTGAATAGCCTTGTTATTGAGGCAATATAAATCTAGCTTATTCCACTCGTTTGGTTCTTTTTCATTTCCCAATATAGGCATGCAGTATTTTCCAATTTCGGACCCCAAACCGTATTTTAGAGCATCTCCGTTTGGGTCGTAAGTGAAATTTAAAGAGTCTGTCGAGACAGAATTTACCTGACAGTTAGTATTACCCATGCAATACATAGCACCCACATTTCCTTCCATCATTTGGAATTCAATAGATGACTTCCAAGTGTCGATTCCTTCGCCAAAGTTGCCAACGGAATGGTACAGCAAACCGCTGTTTCGCTTGTCGTAGACCTTGCCGCCATACTTAAACTCAAGACTTAAGTGATAATTCGAATAACTTTTTTTTGTGCATAAGGAGGCATTTACCTCGCCCGATATCTTTATGGTAGGGCTACCATCCTTGCTAACTACAGAAAAAGGGCTAAGCTTACTCTTGTTAGCATCTTTGTTATAAATGGGTTTACCAATGAATACATCCCAAGAGTCGAGGTCTTTCCCATTAAATAACTCTGTTTTTTCTGAAGTGCAAGCATTTGTTATTATGAATATAACAAGTGCTGATAATAAATACATACTTTTAGTGTTCATCAATATAATCTTTAAAACTATTTATAATTTCTTGTTTATTTGGAGTGGGTTTGGGATTCTGAGCTAGAAAGTCAAGCCCCATGCAGTAGGGGTGAACCTATGAAGTGTTCGCCCTTTCCCATGTGTCTCCCTCTTATTCTATTTTATAGTCAATGTAATACACTCCGTTGCCATTTGTGGAGGCGTAGATGCGTTGTTTAGATGCGTCTATGTCGATATTTATAAAATTTAGGCTTCCCATTTTTTTGTCGTATATATCTGTCCATGTTTTAGCATTGTCGAACGAAATAAGAAGCTGACATGTTACGTTGCTGTGTATACTCTCGCTGCAAGCGATGGCAATCACGCCATTATCAGTGGCTACCGAAACGGCATTGAAGGGAGTGTTGTCTTGAGGGTATATTTTTCTCCATGTTTTGCCGAAATCTTCGGAACAAAACAAGCCTTTTCTCCAGAAAGCGGCGTATAATTCTCCACTTTTTGCGTGATGAGCTCGCACACAAGACAGTACATTTTCTTTGTTTTCTCCAAAGGGAAGACCTTCAGAGACGTTTGTCCACGATTTGCCAGCATCGTCCGACCTCCAAACCCCCTCGGTCCATTCGCCTATGTATATGACGTCCTTTTTAGTAGCATCAGCTATCAGGTGTCTATTGCCACCACCGCCATTGCGAAACTGGTAAGGGACAATTGTGCTATGGTCCTGTTCTATAAATTCCTTATTATAAGGAACTTGTTTTATGTAGTCGGGGAATGGATTTGTCACTATTTCCCAAGTGCTTCCCCAGTCGTCGGAACGGTATACTCCAGCCGCCTCTGTGCTGTCGTTTATTTTGCCTTCGTTTAAGAGCCAGAACCGTCCGTCAACCTGTTTGTCTTCCATTATTGCTGATACAAAAGATAAGGAGCCCTTATGGAATACCATTTCGCCAGTTTTTCCCTCGTCAGTAGTCCGATAGACCTTAGTGCCATTTTTCAAGCGCATACGGCCAGCAGACCACATCACTAGTTTGTCGTTATTTCTTGATAAGCACAAAGAGCGAGAGGGCCCTTTGTTGAATGCCATTGTTGCATAATGTTCGCCACTATCGTCGCTAATCATTGGTCCATGGTCGCAAATAGATATGACAACTCTATTGGCTTTTGATGGATGTTTATCGATTCGTTCAACGCAAGTCATTTCAAGCCCGTCGAAGTTATGGCCTGTCCAGTTTTTGCCTCTGTCATAAGTTTTTGTAACTCCCCACCAGTTTGTGATGTAAAGCACGTTGGTGTCTTTGGAATCGGGAAGCAATGCGGCAACCGATGAACCCAAGTGATTAGGAGTGCTCAGGTGTTTTGGAAACTCTTTCATGTTCTCAGGTTTAACATTGTCAGCGTAAAGTTGCCATGTTGTACCTGCGTCTTTCGATATGTAGACAGTACACGCAGGCTTTCCGAACTTTGGTGCTGCATACACAGTCCCATCGATGGGTGATACTGCAATGGCTTGGTAATATGTTCCATATGGTAGCTGCTTGTCGGATACAAATTGGAAAGCGTCCCCGTTGTCTGCCCCTTTCATTATGCCCTTGCTGGTTGATGCGAGGATTGTTTTTCCATTGTTTGCAAACGCAGCATCGGTAAATCCTACCATTTCTGTCGTGTAGATAGAGCGGAAGGATTCGGCAAGGTCGTCGCTAACAATAAGTTCTGACACAGAACCACGCTCGAAGTCCATCAGTTCTTTGATGTGTTCTTCCGCTCTACCTTCGGCTCCTAGTATTTCATTGTCGGACATTGTACCGATTATTATTTGTTTTTTTATAAATGGGTTAAATTTCAGGAAGGTTATTCGTTTTCCCCTCAGCCCTTTGTAGTTCCATGTTGCGCCAGCATCATTGCTCATCCATACTCCCTTAGAATACCCTGCAGCTATGATATTGTTGCTATTGTCGGGGTCTACAGCCAGCATTTCTCCACACATTCGAGTGGGTCCATTACCGAAGAAGTCGATTTTATCGGTGAGGAAAGTCCAGCTGTCGCCACCATTTGTAGACTTATATATATTGCCCAAGAACTTATGTGCTCTTAGTTCTCCTCCTGCCCTGTAAAGCACTTGTGGGTTGTTGGCGTCTACTGCCAACGAGCGAGTGGGGTGGTCACGTGCGTATAAAAGGCCATTATTTCGGGCTTCCCAATTTTTCCCTCCGTTTATGGTCTTGAACACGCCTCCCACATCCGACCGAGCGTATAAAACCTCGGGGTTGTTTGGGTCTTGAATCACATTGGGGATGTAGCCACCGCCACCAATATGACCAGACTTGAATACTGCCGTAACTTTTTTACTATCCTGCTGCTTGCAACTTAGAAGTGCTACACAAAAAAGGATCATTACCAAGAACCATTGATTTTTTGTCATAATTTCGAGCTAATGTAATCGTTATTAATACAGCGTAAAGATAATAATTATAAATATTTTTTGGCTCTATGTCGAATATAGTGGGTGGCTTTGGATGTATTATGATTGTCTCGTCCTAAAAAAGTTTACAGATTAATCCAAGAATATGCATCAGTTTATATATTACGTGCTCCAATCTATTCAAGACAAACGTTTTGCTGGCTTTTGTTTCACTCACCTGGTGCTATGCCTCAATCGCCAAAAGCTTTATTTTATCGAGCTTTGAACATTCATTACAGCTCTCTAATGCATATACTGAATTTAAAGTAGGATGCAGGGCAACCGCATTTAAAATTTCATCAAGCTCTCTCGGTACTTAGGATCTAGTGCAGCTTTCATTCGTTTTCTATTCTTACTCAGTTTAGGGGTTTTATCATTCATTAAAAGAGCTATTGTAGATTTCAGTAGCATATTAAAGTTCACAGCTTCGTATTTCATTCGTTTCCGAGATAAATCCTCTCCAAATGTTACATCCAAAACCCAATGGAGGTTATTCTCAATACTCCAATGGCTTCTTACTTTCGCACTTAATTCCTTAGCATTAGCAGGAAGGCTACTAATATACATTCTTTGCTCTGTTCGCTCTTTGCCAGTAGCTTTTTCAAAAACGTGAGATTCTACGACCAAAACAGTTGATAATTTAGTCCATTGTTCCAAATGCTCAATATGACTCAGATTACTGTATGCTTTACAAGTTCTGGTTTCAACTCTACCATGTCCACAATCTTCAGAAACATCAGTAGTGTCAGGAGATTCAAATCTAATTGTATCTGAAATAGATCTGTGTAAGTTTCCTTGATTCCCCTTAACTGCTAATATGTAATCTGCATCATTTTCAATAATCTTTGCAACTATTTCTTTTTGGCACCCCATAGCATCAATAGTAACTGTACAACCTGCTGCAGGTAAATTGCTCTTAACCCCAAATCAATTTTTCTCTATATTTATCAGAAAGGGCTGCCGTAGCTCTTTTACTTGGCTTTGAGGCTTTTGTTGAGTTCTCTCTCTCCAGCAGAGCTAGTGCCTTTTTGTTGACAACATTGAAATTCTGGGCGCTATTTTCTTTCTTTTTGAGGTTGCGATCTTCATCAAAGATGACATCTAAACTCCAATGTAAATTATTCTCAATGGACCAATGTTGGCGCACTGTTTTGTTGAAATAGATGG
>JBKECH010000112.1:0-34305 GCA_047974415.1 Bacteroidales bacterium
TTATCTATAACGTTGTACAAGTCCGACTCAAAAGCACCATAATCTCCATAAAAGGTATGTGCATTAGCGTAAATCACAGGTATATTGTTTTCTTTATACGAGAAAGTTCCATCTCCATTATCTATTTCTATCACAGAATTTGGAACTATGAAAGGTTCTCTATCATTCATCACAGACTCTGCAGCCGCACCTGTCCAGTGTAGGTAATCTTTTGTATTAGAGAACATATAACCACCATAATGCATATCCAGAGTAGCACTAAATGTCCAGTTCTTGTACTTAAATGTATTTACAAGCCCCATTTGCCAATCCTCGTTAACGCTTCTATCCGTAACCTGTGCATCAGCAGACGGCACCACTTGCCCTTTTCCATCAACAATAACTTTTTCCACTCCATCTATAGTAACAGTTTTAGGCACACTCACCTTAAACAATCCTATTTCTTCACCATCTACAGCAACAATGGTAGCTCCACCAAATCCTGCAATCGAAACCTCAGTTTCGGGGAGGTTCATCACTTTAGATTTATTTCTTGAGAATGTATATCTCATATCCCATTGAAAATTCTTATTTCTGATAGGAGTTATGTTAACACCTAGTTCAATACCTACATTTCTTAAATCGCAAAGATTTGTAACTTGTGAAGTATATCCCGACGATGGGTCAAGAGGCTGAGTTGAGATAAGCCCTTCAGTTATTCTACTATAAGCCGAGAAGTCGATACCAAAGCGATTATTGAAAAACCTTATATCAAAACCGCCTTCAAATTCTTTGGTAATCTCGGGTTTTAAATCAGGGCTTCCCAAGATATTTGATATTTCATAGGAGTTTACGCCCCCCAATGGGAAAGTAATATCATCTACATCAGGGTATCCAGGTAGATTTATGCTACTCGCAACGTAGACCGGATATATTTTGTACATATCTGCGTCATTACCTGTCCATCCGTAGGACAGTCTGACTTTCCCAAAAGAGATAGGACCTAAATCCACACCTTTCTCTTTAAAAAAGTCAGAAAATAGAAAACTTCCTGTAATTCCGGGATAGAAAAAGGAATTATTCTCTAGCGGTAATGTAGACGACCAGTCGTTTCTCGCAGTAAGCGAAAAATAAAGGTAATTTCTAAAATCAAGATCTACACTACCAAAGACTCCGCTCAACCTTCGATGAGCTAGTTCTTGTTTAGCAAGGGGATTACCAGTACTATTTGCAAGATTATAGAAATTGTCAACATCAATAGAATTAATATATCCTTCCAACCAGCTACTTCCTCTGTCGTTAAAATTAGCTCCTACCAAAGCACTGAGATTAAAATCATTATTCAAATCTTTGTTATACATTAACTGCAAATCGTGATTCACCTCATACCTCATTAGCTTACGCTGATTATAACTTCCAGGTGTTTTAGCTGACGACTTGGTATTATAAGAACCTTCCGAGAATTCAACCTTTGCTATCCATGTGTCGTAGCTTGAATTCTCTACATCACCACTAAATCTGTATAGAAATTTCAAGTCTTTTGTTATGTCGTAAGCAACTTCTACTTTACCAAAGACTTTTGTTTTTATTTGTTCTGCACCGTTAGCATCCAACAGATAATAAGGATTTAGACCATAGGGAGTGAAATAATTATCTAGATTATTAAACTTATCATTGTAATCAGACAAGTCTACCAGAGAAACATCTTCCGGCACTTCCCATATACCACGATTCACAGACGACCCTTGTCCAGATGGCACAAAGTTAGTTTTCTCATACGAGAAATTCACTTGCGAACTAACAGTTATTTTATTAGCCTTATGGCTACCATTCACCGTAATAGTATATCTGTTATAACTATCGGCATCTGTGGGCATAACTCCGTCTTGTCTGGTTTGAGAGAACGACAACAAATATTGAGTATTCTCATTCCCACCACTTGCCGAAACAGCATTCTTATAGTTCAACCCTAAATCATAGAAATCTCTAACACGATTTTCCAAGAATACATAAGGCTTCACTTGCTGGCTATTATCCACAACATTACCCCATACACGATCTTTACCGTCATACGGAGCCCCCCAGTTTCCATTCTCACTCAAAGCCCTGTCTCCACTCCATCCTTGACCAAACTGCGATTGCCTTTGAGGAATTCGTCCTACCCTAGAGAATCCAACAGAGCCGTCATAAGAAATATTCATTTTCCCATTAGTATTCCCTCCTGTCTTTGTCGTTATCAAAATAACTCCGTTGGCAGCCCTTGAACCATAGAGAGCAGTAGCTGCTGCACCTTTAAGCACCGTCATCTCTTTAATATTATCAGGGTTTAATGCATTTATACCAGATCCAAAGTCTACTTGATTGTTCAAGCTGTTCCCTGTAACATTTAGGCTACTTTCAGTACGAGTTTGCTCATTTACAATCGGAATACCGTCAACAACATACAAGGGTTGAGAGTTGCCAAAAGAAGAAGCACCTCTAATCATAACGTTTTGAGTTGCACCTGGACCAGGAGCCGAGGACACCTGCAAACCAGCAACCTTTCCTTGCAATGCAGTCATAGGATTCACCGCTTCTAAGTTCGCAATATCACTACCTGAAACAGCATCTGCAGAATACCCTAGAGCTCTGGCATTTTTAGTCATCCCCATAGCTGTTACCACTACTTCGTCGATTAATTCGGCATCGCTAGCCATCTGCACATCCATTTTACTGTCACTTATTGGGACAGTAAGAGTTTCCATTCCCACATAAGATATTTTCAGCGCTTTTGCGCTTTTAGGCAGGTTCATTATGGAATATTTACCATCAATGTCTGTTATAGAACCTATGGTTGTTCCACTTATAACCACAGTTGCACCAACAACTGGCTCACCTCGTTCTTTATCGGTGACAGTTCCACTCACCGATTTTGTTTGCGCCCAACTCAACTGGGCAAAAGTTAGCAACAGCGCTAAACTTAGTAAAATTTGCTTCATACAAAACACTTTAAATTACATTTCAAAAGCAAATCTACGCATAATCGTCCAAACTTCCAACATTCACCTCTACTATAATAGTATGTATATTCTCTATATTAAAGTTGAGAGAACAAGTCTAACACAACATCTACAAACAGACAAGCCTATTACCGACAAAAAATACAAACCATTCCTTACACTCTATTTAACTCAAAGTTAAACTGAGCATCCTACGTTTTCTTTGTCAGGGGAAAGCAAAAATTAGCTTACAACTAAAACTTTTTCTACCTTTACACGAGAATAAAAAGTAAGAACAATGACAGATCAAGAAATTGCAGGGATAGCGAAGCTAAAGCACATAAATGAAATAGGAGAAATGTTGGACATATCGCCAGACCAACTTGAGCATTATGGCAAATACAAAGCTAAAATACCACTTTCAATCTTAGCCCCACACAAACAAGAAGGCAAAAAATTGATATTGGTATCTGCCATCTCTCCTACCCCTCCGGGGGAAGGAAAGACCACCGTTTCTATCGGCCTAAGCGAGGGAATGAACAAGATTGGTAAACAAACCACGGTTGTTTTGCGAGAGCCTTCGTTGGGACCTGTGTTCGGAATGAAAGGAGGAGCAACAGGAGGAGGATACTCGCAGGTTGCACCAATGGAAGATATAAACCTGCATTTCACGGGCGATTTTGGAGCAATAGAAAAGGCGCACAACCTTCTATCAGCAATGATAGACAACAATCTTCAAAATAAAAAACATTCCCTAGATCTAGACCCTCGTAGCATTTCGTGGAAAAGAGTCTTAGACGTAAACGACAGAGCATTAAGAAGCATAATAGTCGGACTTGGTGGCAGCACCTCAGGAATGCCAAGAGAAACTGGCTTTGACATAACAGCAGCATCAGAAATAATGGCAATACTATGTTTATCAGAAGACTATACGGACCTAAAACACCGCCTGGGAAATATACTTGTAGGGTTTACCAAGAACAAAAAGCCTATTTACGCCAAAGACCTTAAGGTGCATGGTGCGATGGGGGCTTTGATGAAGGATGCATTGAAACCCAATCTTGTACAGACGCTCGAAAATAATCCTGCTATTATTCATGGAGGTCCATTTGCCAACATTGCGCAAGGTACTAATACTGTTATTGCCACGAAGATGGGACTAACACTGTCAGACTATGTAGTTACGGAAGCTGGCTTTGGTTGCGATTTGGGAGCTGAGAAGTTCCTAGACATAAAATGCCAGTCAGCAGGACTTGCCCCCGATGCGGTAGTGCTAGTTGCAACGGTGAGAGCGTTGAAATATCACGGTGGACATCCTCTCGATGCAATACACGAAGAAAGTGTAGAATCGCTTTGCAAAGGGATCTGCAACCTGGAGAAACACATCGAAAACATCAAAAAATACAATATTACTCCCATTGTTGCTATCAACAAATTTGCAAGCGACAGCAACAAAGAGCTGAATTTCATAAAAGAGCATTGCAAATCCCTTGGTATCGAAGCTGAGATAGCCGACGTATGGGCAAAAGGAGGCAAAGGTGCTACAGAATTGGCAAATCGCGTTGCCCAGGCTTGCGAAAAGCAAAAAAAGCCAATCTCATTCATATATTCCAAAGAAGACAACGTGGACTCAAAGATAGAAAAAGTTGCAAAAGGAATATACGGTGCAAGTCAAGTTATCTATAGCGATACAGCGAAAAAGAAGCTGAAAATTATTAGCGAGCTAGACCTCAACAAACTCAGTGTTTGCATCGCCAAAACACAATATTCCTTTTCCGATAATACGTCTCTTATAGGCAGACCTCAAAATTTCACGATAAACATCCGAGACATAGAAATAAACACGGGTGCTGGGTTTGTAGTACCTATCGCTGGACATATAATGCGAATGCCAGGTCTACCTGCAACTCCTGCCGCCGAAAAAATAGATATCGACAACGAGGGTAATATTACTGGCTTATACTGACATTACTAGTATACAAGCGAGCAGCCAAGATGCAAGGTAAGTGGCGAATAGTACATTAAATTCAGATTATGCGTTGGAGCACATGGCAGGTGAGCTAATGCATATCCTGGGTCAAACCAAAAATAGACCACCGAGCAATACGATATTCGACTGTAATTTGTACCTTTGCAACTATGATATCAATTGATAATATTACGCTGTCTTTTGGCGGATTTGAATTGTTCAAGGGCTTTTCTTTTCAGATAAACCTTGGCGATAGAATTGGACTTGTTGGCAAAAATGGTGCCGGCAAGTCGACTTTAATGAAAATGATTGGAGGCGAACAATCGCCATCAACAGGACGAATCACCTTAGCTAAGGACCTGAAACTAGGATATCTACCTCAGCACCTATACATCGATGACACTCAAACAGTAATGGAGGAAGTTGCTGCATCTTTGGTAGAAATGAGAAAGATGGAGCAAGAGCTAGACAATGTGAACCAACAGCTTACAGAGCGTACTGACTACGAGAGTAACGAATATGCCGACCTGATAGAGCGTAGCTTCATGCTAACAGAACGGGTGCACATGTCTCAGGACGGAAACCAAGATGCCGAAATAGAACAAACTCTCATTGGATTGGGCTTTGAACGTCAGGACTTTACGCGCCACACCTCAGAATTTAGCGGAGGTTGGAGAATGCGTATTGAACTGGCAAAAATCATCTTACAAAAACCCGATGTATTCTTGCTCGACGAACCTACAAACCACCTAGACATTGAGTCTATACAATGGCTGGAAGATTTTCTCAAGAAATACAAAGGAGCTATTGTACTAGTATCGCACGATAGGGCTTTTCTAGACAATATCACAAACCGAACGATTGAAATTTCACTGGGACGGATTTATGACTACAAAGCAAATTACTCCGACTATTTAGAGCAACGCCAAGAACGTCGCACTACTCAAGCAGCAGCATATCAAAATCAGCAAAAGCTAATAAAAGATACAGAGGACTTTATAGAACGCTTTAGATACAAGTCTTCTAAAGCCGTACAAGTTCAGTCGCGTGTTAAGATGCTAGAAAAGATGGAACGCCTTGAGATTGACGAAGAAGACAATTCAAGACTTAAACTCAAGTTTCCTCCAGCTCAGCGCTCGGGCGATATAAATGTAGAAACAAAAGACTTGAACAAGAGCTATGGGAACTTGCATGTCCTTAATAATGTCAACATTACCGTGATGAGAGGCGAGAAAATTGCTTTTGTCGGAAAGAACGGTGCAGGAAAGACTACACTTGCTAGGATTATCTTGGGACAACTGGAATATGAAAAAGGCTCATGTAGAATTGGGCATAATGTCGAAATTGGATATTTTGCACAAAATCAAGCAGACCTATTAGATGAAAACCTATCTATTCTAAAAACTGTAGACCAAATTGCAGTCGGAGATATACGCACAAGGCTTCGTGATATCCTTGGCGCATTCATGTTTTCTGGAGAAGATGTCGATAAAAAAGTAAAAGTACTGTCAGGAGGTGAAAAAACTAGACTGGCTTTGGCGTGTATGCTACTAGAACCATTTAATTTACTGGTGCTCGACGAACCTACAAACCACCTCGACATGCGTACAAAAGACATATTGAAACAAGCACTAAAAGAATACAGTGGTACAGTGATATTAGTTTCGCATGATAGGGAATTTCTAGATGGACTGGTAGACTGTGTTTATGAGTTCGACCACATGGTTGTACGCCAACACATTGGCACGATCTACGAGTTTCTAGAAAAAAAGAAACTAGACTCTTTTAAAGAACTCGAAAAGAAAACAACTCCGAAGAAAGAGGCGATATCAGAAAGTAAAAATAGTAAGACCGAGTTAAAAGAAGTTTCATACAACGAGAAAAAACAGATAATGAAGGATATTTCTCGTCTGGAAAAAGATATACAACAGAACGAAAGAAATATTGAAACTTTGGAAGCTGAAGCTGCGGAACTAGAACAGCAAATTGCAAAATCCAACAATTCTTATGATGCCGAATTGATAAGGAAATACGAAAAAATTAAAAATAAAATTGAAAATAAGATTGAAGAATGGGAGACTTTAAACGAAAAACTATTGGAAGCATGTTCCAAAAAAATATGGTGAACAAAAAAAGCGACTTTATATTTGGTATTCACCCTATAATCGAGGCAATAAAAGCAGGAGAAAATATTGATAAGGTCCTCATCAAGAAAGAGCTCAAAGGAGAAGGCTCAAAGGAATTGACAAGTTTATTATACAGTAATAGAGTTCCCACGCAATACGTTCCAGAACAAAAGTTAAACCAAATAACTCGGAAAAATCATCAAGGCGCAATAGCTCTCACTTCGCCCATACCTTTCCATAATTTGGGAGATATAATTACGCAAACCTATGAAGATGGCAAAACCCCACTATTAATAGTGCTTGACGGCATTACAGATGTTCGTAATTTTGGAGCTATCGTCCGTACTGCCGAATGCGCAGGAGCCACGGCAGTAGTTATCCCCTCGAAAGGAGCAGCTAGAATAAGTTCCGACGCCGTAAAGACCTCCGCAGGAGCTCTATTCCATCTTCCCATATGCAAAGAGAACTCTCTCGCAAACGCTCTGGACTATCTAAAAAAGTCAGGAGTTCAGATATTGGCAGCTACCGAAAAGACAGACAACAACTACGCCAACATGAACCTAAATATCCCCACGGCCTTCATAATGGGAGCCGAGGGCAATGGCATTTCTCACGAACTTCTGCGTGAAGCCGACAATGAGATAAGCATGCCTATTTTAGGAAATGTCGATTCTCTCAACGTGTCGGTGGCGGCAGGAATTTTAATTTACGAGTCCCTACGCCAACGGCAAGCAAATAATTGATTGTAGTCATTCTGCTAGAAACATTCAGAACTAGTGTCATGTAGTACCCAAAATTTAAAATACAAGAAAAAAGCCTTACCTTTGAGCATCCTCCTATTACGATATTGGATGAAGAATAAATTGAGAAAATAATACAAAACAATGGATTTATCATATAAATGGCTCAGCGAATACTTTGACATCGAGCTAACAGCAGAGAAGATTGGCGAGATACTTACCAGCACAGGTCTTGAAGTAGGTTCTATTCAAAAAAAAGAGCATATTAAAGGAGGCTTGAAAGGAGTTGTCGTGGGCAAGGTTATCACTTGTGTCAAACATCCCAATGCCGATACTCTCTCTGTTACCACCGTAGATATTGGCAACAAAGATTTGCTGGATATAGTCTGTGGAGCCCCAAATGTAGCCGAAGGACTAACAGTTGCAGTTGCAACTGTTGGGTGCACACTTTATCCTACAGACGATGAAAACGGATTCAAGATAAAAAAGAGTAAAATAAGGGGCGAAATATCAGAAGGCATGCTTTGTGCAGAAGGTGAGTTGGGCATTGGCAATAGCCATAAGGGCATTCTCATTCTAGATAAAGATGCTAAACCAGGCACTCCGCTCTACGAATACATGAACTTCGAGGATGATTATATAATAGAAGTGGATATTACCCCAAATAGAGTAGACGGAGCTTCATACATTGGCGCTGCTAGGGACATTGTAGCTTCTCTAAAATCGAAAGGGGCAAAAATAAACTTGCTATATCCTGACATCTCCGACTTTAAAAATACCGACGAAAGTTTGACCATCGACATTGACGTTCAAGATACCAATGCGTGCCCCATTTATACAGGACTGACAATCACCGACCTAAAGATTGCTCAATCTCCTCAGTGGCTTCAGAGTAAGCTACGTGCGATGGGACTGAATCCTGTAAACAATGTGGTAGATATTACAAA
This sequence comes from Bacteroidales bacterium, assembly GCA_047974415.1. GTDB lineage: Bacteria > Bacteroidota > Bacteroidia > Bacteroidales > Prolixibacteraceae > JBKEAJ01. Next base: position 8,740 of record JBKECH010000112.1, read on the forward strand.
CTATGTATTATTTGAAACAGGACAACCACTCCATGCCTTTGACATAGACAAGATCGATGGCAATAAAATAATTGTAAAATCTGGAATGGGGGGCACAACCTTTACCACCCTCGACAATGTAGAGCGTAAGCTCGACAATACCGATTTGATGATTTGCAATTCTACAAACCCCATGTGCATAGGAGGGGTATTGGGTGGTGGCGACTCAGGAGTTAGCAATGCTACAACTTCCATATTTTTAGAAAGCGCTTATTTCAATCCTGCATCTATACGGAAGTCTGCTAAGAGACACTCCCTAAACACTGATGCATCGTTCAGATTTGAAAGAGGAGCAGACCCTAACGGCGTAATCTTTGCTTTAAAACGCGCTGCTATATTTTTAAGGGATGTTTGTGGAGGGAAAATATCATCGCCAATAACAAGTATAGCAAGTAAAAAATTCACCCCACAAAAAGTGGAGTGTACAGCAGAAAATATAAGCCGCCTTATAGGAGAAAAACTCACATTAAAACAAATCAGTAATATCCTTGAAAGCCTAGAGATTGAAGTCGATGCTAAAGATGACAATGCATTCGTAGCAACGGTTCCCACATATCGGGTAGACGTAATCAGGGAGGTCGATATTATTGAAGAGGTACTAAGAATTTATGGGTACGATACTGTAATGATACCGACGAGTGTAAAATCAGCATTACAATACTTTAGCGGTCGCGATAATTATGCCATTAAAGAAGGAGTATCAGACTACCTGAGCTCATTAGGATACCACGAAATGTGGTCAAACTCGCTTACCAAAGCCTCTTATTATAGCGACCTAAAAGACTATCCTGCAAATAAGCTAACAATATTAGAGAATCCGCTAAGTGCGGACCTGAATGCAATGCGACAGTCATTGTTTTTTGGGGGCATGGAGGCCATAAAACTCAACCAGAATAGAAAAAATGCCAACCTAAAGCTCTACGAATTTGGCAATTGTTATTATAAAAACAAAGCTAGAAAGGACGGAGAAGACCCTCTTACAAAATATTCAGAAAAAGATTTTCTTGCAATGTTCGTAACGGGGACAAAAGAAGAACCTAGCTGGAATACTCCGAAAACTCCAACATCTTTCTACACACTAAAAGGACAAGTCGACAATTTGTTGATAAAAGCAAGCTTTAACATAGACAAGCTGGAGGTAAACATCTTGGAAACAGACTTTTCTGACGAGGCTCTCGAATATTCGACAAATGGCAACAGAATTGCGATTCTCGGCAAAGTAAAACCAAAGTTTAAAAACTTGTTCAGTATAGATAATGATATTTATTATGCTGAATTGGCATGTCAGAATATGCTGGAAAATATCTATAGCCGAAGTATCGTATTCGAGGAATTACCAAAATATCCCTCAGTTAGGCGAGACCTATCACTACTGTTACCAAAGAATGTGAAATACTCTGATTTGGTGAATACTGCAATGGAAACTGAAAAGAACATACTCGCCAATGTAGACTTGTTTGACGTTTACGAAGGAGGAAGCCTACCCAATGGCACAAAATCTTACGCCCTAAGCTTCACTCTATTAGACAAGAAAAAAACCCTCGCCGACAAACAAATAGACAAGACGATGCTAAAAATACAAAAGAGTTTAGAACAAAAGTTTGGAGCTCAACTAAGGTAGCTAGTCCCTCATAGTTTATAAATACGCAAGACAGAAAGGGGTTTTATTTGTTACGAAATAAATGAATAAACCCCGACTCCTTGTGCTTTCTTCCATCACGCCCTTCGGCTTGGATTACATAGAAGTACACGCCTGGACTGGCGTAAGAGCCGTTTATCTTACCGTCCCAAACGGAATTATAGTAAACATCCTCGCTCCCAAAGATATTATCTGACGACCATTTATGAACCGTGCTTTGCCATCTATTTTTTATTATTATACTCATACTTTTCAGTGACAAGGTTTTAACAACAAATACATCGTTCATGCCGTCGCCATTTGGCGTAAAAACATTAGGGCATTCAATATATGAGGAATCTACATCCACCTTATCATCTATATAGGCAGTATCGTAACAAGTATGTTTGCCTGACACCTTAAAAGCCGTAAGCCTAACATTATAAGTACCTGGCACATCGTATAAATAACTTGGATTGTCGCCAGACATAGTCAGCATCACACTATCGAGCTCATTATTATTGATATTCACATTACCTTCATTAGCTAAATCTCCATCGGAGCGATAAAGACTCCATTCATAACTATTGAGATCTGCATTTAGTGTTTCATTCTCAAAGCTAATATCCAAAGGAGCTTCTCCTTTCTGAGGATTGGCGTGAAACTTGACTTTTGGAACTATAGACTCATAAGTTACTTGCGACTCCGCTTTATATCCGAATCCGTCAGTAATTGTCAACGTATAGTCTGTGTTATTTGCAGGAGGGTCATAAAATGTGGGCGATTCTACCGAAGCCTTGCCTTCGGAGCTTGTCCATGAATAGCTATACCCCATTGAATAAAGCATTAGTCTCGTATTGCCGTTATCAACATCGTGATAATAAAGTGTATCACTTTTCACATTAGCTTCCATCTGGTAGTAAGCACAATTGCTTTCCACTACTTTTGCACTGCAACTTAAATTATGATTGAAAACCCATACCCGAGATGAGTAAATATTGCTCGTGCCATTATTCGCATAAACTCGGTAGCAACCATCCGCAAGATTACGTATTTCCGAGTTTGCCGAGCTTGAAGAAAGTTCATTATTATAAGACTCAAAATTCCCACTCTGCGAGTTGTATTTTTCCCACCTGTAGTCTATCGGAGGAACGAGATCACTAGCGTATAACAGATTCCCTTTGCCACTTTCGCCACCCTTGCTCAGGTATATGTATATCGAATCTTGTTGCCCTGATTCGTACACAGTTTTTGCTGTTTTATATTCTCCCCCTGCATATATCTGAGAGATAGCACTCTGGCACAAGCCCAAGTAAAGAAGTGACAATGTCACGATATGTTTTATATTTATTTTATCTATCATAATAAAAAAGACGATATAATGATATTTTGAAAGTTCTGCTTAGCAAAGGTATTAAATTGCTCTGACATAAGCAATCGGTATTTATTGCTTAATAAAAAAAGAGCTGACAGAAAAAACCGCCAACTCTTTTTTATTATCTTTATTTTACAAGCCTAAAAGAACAGGTAGCTTTCGTCTTTCACCTCATACTTATTCCTCAAGTCGGAGATAACAGAGTTTGACACAGAGACTCTCAATGCCGAGTTAAGTCTTTCTCTTTGAGCATCTATATCCAGTTCTGCAGGAGTCTTATTCTCACGCTTGTCAGTAACTTTCACTAGGTATACCCCATTGTTACCTATTATGGGCTTAGAGGCAGTCCCAACTGCTAAAGCAGAGGCAGCTCCAACAAGAGAAGGCTCATTGCCAAGTTTCCCTGCCCTTCCCGCAGAGAAGTTAGTTCCTGTTACAGACTCAACAGCACTTCCACTCACAGCATCAGCAATTGCATTAAATTCTGTATTGCTACTCATTGCTTTGTTCAATGTCTCTACTATCAACTGAGCTTTCTTCTCTTTAACAACTTCGGGTATTATCTGACTTTCAACATGATTCAGTGGAGAATAGCCACTTTCTGCATATCTATTCACATATGCAATGGTAAATAAATCGTTATTCTCAAATATAGAATTTCCTGTAGAGTTGGAAACAATACCCTCTTTAGTTGAAAAGGCAGCATTTATTATTTCTTTAGAATCTTGCACTCTCGTCAGACTCCTTGAACTTCTTGTTACTCTCTCCGACCTTGGGATCATGGTTAACTCTGAAGCTACAGTGTTAATATCATCATGCGTTTTTATCTTAGCCAGTACATCAGACACCTGAGCATAAACTTTTTGTTTCGTAGCCGAGCTAGGCTCTAAATATCTAACTACTTTGGATATAATCGCTTGCCTACTCTTTGTTTTAATGTCTGTGTTTTTTACAATATGAAATCCAAATTGTGTAGGCACTAGAGAATATTTTCCTTGACTTGTATTAAATGCCGCATCTTCAAATGCTTGAACCATTCCACTACCTCTCGACACCCAGCCTACATCGCCTCCTTTTGACGCCGAACCTGCATCCTGAGAATTCTCTTTTGCAAGTTGTGCAAAATTTACTCCATTATCGAGAAGAGTCTTCAATGAATCAGCAAATGAATAAAGCGAATCTATCTCCATTTGATTTCTTGCACTTCTAGCATCTATCAATATATGGCTTACTCTTACCGAATCGGGGAGCATTCCTATGGTGTCAATCCTAGCAATCCAAGCACGGTCATCGCTGACGAAAGGCCCATAGACATCACCCTGTTTTGCAGTCGCTAAAGAGTCTTTCAGTTCGCTGTCAACTGTTTCTGCCGAATAAACCATCGACCGTTCTTTTACATCTGAGTTTGTGTTTACAAAGGCTATTGGATTTTTCGTTGTTCCAAAAGCATGCTTCCTATCATTCAAAAAAGCCTTCGTACTTTGGATATCATCATCGGACGGGTCTACAGGAAAGCTCAAGTATGTCACCTGACAATTTTCATCGGATTTATACCTATTGATATGTTTTTTATAATACTCTTGCAAATCACTTTTGGAATAAGAAACAACTGAATCATTTAGCGTAGAATACGGCACACTTACCACATCAAAGTCTAGTGTTGTATTCTGCCCATTAGCTTCTGCCAATCCTTCCGCAGAGGTAGTATACAAGCCTTGATTTAAGACTGTATTAAACTTCGAAACTTGTCTTTGGAAAACAATATTGTGTTCTAGGTACTGCCATATAGTGCTAAGTCGCTCCTTCTCCTCCATAGCTTGTACTCCTCCTCCAATAGGCGCTGGACTGTTCAGGGCTGTAATAAAATTCAAATACGAGGCTTCATCAAATTGTCGAGTTTGCTGATTTACAAAAATATTATTCTGCGCAAATACTGGAGAAGCATTCTCTGTATTAGTCAGTTCCATCATCTCCTCTTTACTAACACCGAGGTTTAATTCCTCCACTGATGGATCTAGAAGAGCCTTGTTAATTAACTGTTGCATAATCATTTGCCGAGACTGGGAAACATCTTCGGAAGTTCTTTGTCTTCCTTCCGACAGCCTGTCGTTTAATTTATCCATTCTGCTAAACTCTCTTGACTCTATTTCGCGATCTCCAACTTTTGCTATTACTGTAGACATAGCTCCTTGGCTATTATTTCGCGAAAAATAGTCTGTAACAATAAATCCAAACAAAGCGATCGCAAGTACCGTTACTACTAGTCCCGAGCGATTTCTAATTTTTTGTAGTGTTGCCATTGATATTCAATGTTTATTTAAATACTCTTTTATTATAATATTCGTTTTGAGGCACGAAGATAAGAAAAATATATTTATCACTAAAAAAAGAAATCTTTCTGTTTTTAGTTTTTTCTTTTTACCTTTGACTGATTTGATAAAACTAGCTGTGAGAATCAGACCCTCACATTAGGAGCTTGACTAAATTGGCAATATATATGACAAAAAACAAAATATGTGACTAGTAAACAAAAACGACAATGCAGTAGGCAATAGACCTATCAACTTGTCAGAATACAGCATAAACACACAAAATAATTAATGTGAAACTAAAAGAATTTGAATTAGCCCTAGAAGTTAGGGATTACGAATGCGACATGCAGGGAATTGTTAACAATTCCGTGTACCAAAATTATTTGGAACATGCCCGACACGGCATGCTGAAAGAGATGAATATGAACTTCAAAGAAGTCTTCGACGAAGGAATGGTATTGGTTGTTGCAAGGGTGAATTTACAATATAAGGCACCCTTAAAAAATGATGATAAATTCATTGTCAAATCCTCTTTGCATCAAGAAAATATGAAGCTCGTATTTAATCAAAAAATCATACGCCCATCAGACAATACACTGGCACTTAAAGGCGAGATAATAGTGGTGTGTACTGTAAACGGTAGTTTATGCATGCCCTCGCAATTGATTGACGCAATAGAAAATTTTAATGTTGGTTAATTATGAATAGATACGACATAGCAATAATTGGTAGTGGCCCAGGAGGCTACGTAGCAGCGATAAGAGCCGCGCAACTAAACAAAAAAGTAGTAGTAATAGAAAAAGGAGAGCTTGGGGGTGTCTGCCTAAATAGGGGATGCATCCCGACAAAAGCATTGCTTAAGAGTGCAGAAATATATGACAGCGTAAAACATGCCGAAGCCTATGGTGTTGAGGTAGATGGAGCAAAGGCAAACTTTTCAAAGATTATCGAACGCAGTCGCAATGTGGCATCAATGATGAGTAAGGGTGTTCACTTTTTATTCAAAAAAAATAAAATTGACGTAGTGCAAGGTCTTGGAAAAATTATTGCAAAAGGGCAGGTTGAGGTGCTTTCAGAAAGTGGAGACACATCACTTGTCGAAGCCGACAACATTATAATAGCCACAGGTGCAAAATCGAAAAACATTACATCTATCCCCCAAGACGGCAAGAATATAATATCTTACTGGGAGGCTATGACCTTGAAGAAACTACCCAAGTCAATGGTAATTGTAGGATCTGGTGCTATCGGTTGCGAGTTTGCATGTTTCTACAGTGCTTTGGGTACGGAAGTTACAATTGTGGAATATATGCCTCAGATACTACCACTCGAAGATGAAGAAGCCTCTAAACAGATAGCGCGCAATTTCAAAAAGAAAAAAGTAAAAATTCTCACCTCCACAAAGGTTGAAAGAGTTACAGTCTTAGAAAATATGTGCCATTTAGATATAGAGACAAAAAAAGGAACAGAACAATTACAAAGTGAAATCGTCCTATCAGCAGTTGGCATAGAAAGCCAAGTGACAAACATCGGACTGGAGAACATTGGAGTAAAAGTAGAAAATGGCAAGATTGTCGCAGACAATTACTACAGAACAAACATAGACGGCATTTATGCCATTGGCGATGTGGTACACGGACCTGCATTGGCGCATGTTGCATCTGCCGAGGCCCTAGTATGCATTGAAGCCATTGCAGGCATGAGTCCTAAGCCTGTAAATTATAGTATCATCCCATCTTGTGTCTACACTTTTCCCTCAGAACTTGCTTCGGTAGGACTAAGCGAGCAAGCTGCCATCAAAGAAGGCTACGAGGTGAAAATAGGGAAATTCCCTTTTACTGCCAATGGGAAGGCTGTGGCTGTAGGTAAAAACGATGGTTTCGTGAAGGCCATATTCAATGCCAAAGACAATGCTCTACTGGGGACAAGTATTGTTGGGTACAACGCAACAGAGATGCTCCACGAAACAGTACTTGCACTGGCAAAAAAACACACGGCTCACGATTTAACAAACATAATTCATGCCCACCCAACCATGAGCGAGGCGATAATGGAAGCCGCCACTGATGCGCTAGGTGAAGCTATACACAAATAATTAGAGTCCGTCTATAAAGTCCAATATCTGCGTTATACTCACTTTGCGAATTAGTCATTTACACAAGTAAACTCCCAATTCACAAACTCCCAGTATACAGAACAGCAAGCCTTGATATTTAACTTTATAGTTCAGACCCTTGATATTATGGACAGACAATAATTAAACAAAGCATAATGGGAACAACAAGACGAGAGTTTATTAAAAACGGAACCGCAGCCGTAGCTGGTACATCAATAATCAGCGCCACTGCGCCAAGCATGGTATTCGGAATAAATACAAAAACAGGAACAAATATGGACTTAAAGTTTTTTTTAGAACACTTCGGAGTGACTGAAAACATGATAAAAACAGTGATGGGCGAAGGCTTATCCAAAGGTGGAGACTACTGCGACTTGTACTTTCAACACTCAATCAGCAACTATGCCGTACTTCAAGACAATGCCGTAAGCAGAGCATATTCCAATGTCAACTATGGAGTTGGTATAAGAGTGCTGGACGGCGACCAAACAGGATATTCATTTTGCGAAGAGATAAGCCTCGAAGCAATGAAATCGGCAGCTCGTACTGCTGCAGGAATTGCTCAATCTAGTTCGAGCTTTAAACCCGTCGGCATTCAAGAATTTGTGCCCAAAAGCTATTACCCCATAGAACACAAATGGGAAGATGTGTCAATCGACACCAAAATACCTTATTTGCAACGTCTCAACGAAAAACTATTTGCCGCAGACAAACGCATCATCAAGGCAACTATCAGCTTCTCGGACGAAACCAGCTACATACTATTTGCAAACACTGACGGACGCATAACCTGCGACTACCGACCGATGGGAGCCTTATCGGCAAGCTGTACCGCCGAACAAAACGGACAAAAAGAATCTGCCCACGATGGAGTATCGGGCAGGTGGGGACGAGAATATCTTACCAACAATCTTGTAGATAAACTTGCCAAAGACATTGTGGCTAAAACAACAATGCTATTCGAAGCAGTGAAACCCAAAGGAGGAGAGCTGCCAGTGGTACTCGCCGCTGGAGGCTCTGGAATATTGTTACACGAAGCTATCGGGCATGGCATGGAAGCCGATTTTAATAGAAAGGGAATTTCTATCTTTAGTGATAAGATGAACAAAAAAATTGCCCACGACCAAGTAACTATTGTCGACAACGGCACCAACGAAAATCTACGAGGCTCATTGGATATCGACGACGAAGGAAACCCTGTTGAATGCACGTACATGGTGAAAGACGGTATTTTATGTTCTTATCTGCACGATAGGCTGAGTGCAAAACATTACGGTGTGAAAGAAACAGGAAATGGACGACGTGAATCATTTAGACACATCCCCCTACCACGAATGAGGAACACATACATGCTACCGGGCACACATACTCGCGAGGACATTATTGCATCGGTAGATTACGGCATCTTTTGCGAATCATTTTCAAATGGGCAGGTGATGATTGGCGCTGGTGATTTCACCTTCTACGTAAAAACGGGTTATCTAATTGAAAAGGGCAAACTCACAACCCCAATAAAAGATGTAAACATCATTGGCAATGGTCCTGACTCGCTTAGCAAGATAGGCATGGTGGGCAAAGACCTCGAAATTTCGCATGGAACATGGACCTGTGGCAAAGACGGACAAGGCGTTCCTGTTTCACAAGGATTGCCAACAGTTAAAGTTTCTAGCATGACAGTGGGAGGAGTGAGTTAAACAAAAAAAAAATAGCAATAATGAATGTAACAAACGATAAAGAACTAGCTCAGTGGCTAGTTGACATTACAAAGAAAAAAGGAGCAAGCGATGCAGAGGTGTCAATATCCTCATCCAAATCTACAGAAGTAGAAATAAGAAAAAGTAAAGTAGAAAAGATACAAGAGAATATAGAGCGTGGACTCTCGCTCAAAATTTTCATAGATGGGAAATACTCATCACACTCTACCAATAGGCTGAATAAATCAGACTTAGAGAAATTTGTTGACGAAGGTGTTGCTATGACTAAATATCTCGAAGCCGACGAGTTTAGAGTACTAACAGATCCCAAATTTTACCCAACAGAATTTAAAGACCTCAAAACCTGCAACACATCAGTCAGAGACATCAACACAGACCAACGCAAAAAGATTGCTCAGGAGCTTGAAGATGCAGCTTTAGCAGAAAGCGACAAGGTAATATCGGCAACAGGATCTGTCTACGATTGGATAGGGAATAGCGTGAAAATAAACTCCAATGGTTTCAACGGCAGTAGCGACTGGTCGGGGGTGCAAATGTATTGTGGCGTGAGCATGAACGACGGCGACGCCAAGCCCGAAGGTGGCGACTACGCTTACGGCCGAGCTTTGACAGACCTCCCATCTGCCGAAACAATAGGACGCAATGCAACCCGCAACACTGCTCGCAAACTCGGGCAAGAGAAAATCAAATCTGGAAAGTACGATATGCTTGTCGAAAACAAAGTCGCAAGTCGCCTACTCTCTCAATTCTTCGGACCAATGAGAGCCTCGGCAATACAACAAAAATCATCCTTTCTCGATAACATGAAAGGTAAACAAATCGCATCGAAATTACTTAGTGTCGTAGACGACCCTCTTATTGTTGGCGCCTTGGCATCGTGCAACTTCGACGCCGACTGTATCGCTTCAAAAAAACGTGTGATGATAGAAAAGGGTGTACTCATGGATTATTACATAGATAATTATTACGGTCGCAAATTAGGATGGATTCCCAACGGCGGAGCGACCTCAAACCTGCTCATTGACCTCGGATCTCGCTCAATCAATGATATTACAAAGGACATAAAAAATGGAATTATTGTAACATCTTTCAATGGTGGCAATAACAACGATACAACCGGAGATTTCTCTTATGGTGTGTCTGGGCTCCTAATTGAAAACGGCATCATCACAAAACCTATTAATGAAATGAACATAACGGGCAATGCCAAAGACCTATGGCAACGGTTAGTAGAGCTCGGCAATGACCCATTTAAATATTCTAGTGTACAGATACCATGCATGCTCTTCGAAGGAATCGAATTTAGTGGTCTATAAAAACCGAATCCCTCAAGCTTGCGCAATCTAAAACATCCTAATCCTCTGGATGCAAAATTTCACAAAAGAATATGGATAAAAAAGAAATCCTCACTCACTTGGGAGCAAAGAGCGTGTCGCCCACAAGCTACGACAAAAGCCTGCTAGAAAAGGTGCCACGCTCTATAAACAGAGTACAATACCAAATCCAAGGAAACGAGTTTGTCGGCACGGACCTCTGGCACCACTACGAAGTAAGTTGCCTGACTAAGCAAGGACTACCCATTTCTGGATTAATGAAAATCTCAATACCAGCTGACTCGCAACATATCGTCGAGAGTAAATCCTTGAAGTTATATTTCAACTCTTTCAATATGGAACGACTTGCAAGCACAAAAGCACTCTCGATAAAAATGCTTAAGGAGCTTGTACAGTCAGATTTATCCAAGCTGTTAAACGCAAAAGTGAAATCTCAGTTTTTCGACATCGACACAGAAACATCCAACTCTGCACTAACAGAATTTCTTTGCATTGACACCTTCGACGGCGCAGAAACATTAAGCTTCACTGACTTCCACGAAAACCCTTCGCTGTTAGCAACGAAACAGAGCACAGCCAAAACGCAGCGAATAATGTCCCACTTACTAAGAAGCAACTGCAAGGTTACCCATCAGCCAGATTGGGGCTCTGTCTATATTTACATTGAGGGCGACAAACATATCGACGAGCTGAGCCTGTTACAATATATCGTGTCAGTCAGGAATGAAAATCACTTCCACGAAGAAATATGCGAGATGATATACATCCGCCTTTTAAGAACACTCACCCCCAGCAAACTAATGGTTTCATGCCTTTACACAAGGCGCGGAGGCATAGACATCTGCCCCATAAGAGCCACACACAAGGATTTATTACCAGATATATTCGTCGATATCAATAAACTATATTGCTTACCTTCAAGAATGTAACAGCTTGCATTTCACTCCAAAGAAGTTCTCCTACTGATAAATTCACAAGATATTATTAACACTTGCATTTCACTCCGAAAGCAAAAAGTCTTACTTTTGTACTTTTAATAAAACACACTTAGTAATGCCACATAATAAAAGAGGTCTATTTGGAAGCAAGTTTGGGATTATTGCCGCCACCGTCGGTTCGGCAGTTGGGCTAGGCAACATTTGGAGGTTCCCATATGTTGCAGGCGAGAACGGAGGAGGTGCATTTCTGATAGTTTATCTGTTCTTTGTCCTTGCCATTGGCATTCCAGTACTTTTTGCAGAACTAATAGTAGGAAGAAGTGCTCACAGCAACGCCGTAGGTTCGTTCAAGAAGCTCGCACCTGGCAAGTCTTGGCACCTCGTCGGAGCCATGGGGGTGATAGCCTCTTTTATGATACTATCCTACTACCTTGTCATTGCAGGATGGACATTAGAATATCTGTATCAATCCATTGCCAACAACCTAGCAGGCAAAAGCACAATAGAACTAAAAGGGATGTTCGACAGTTTTGTGGGCACTCCTAGCCGTACATTAATGTGGTTTTTTGTGTTCATGCTAATGAATGTATTCATCATTTCGGCAGGAGTAGAAAAAGGCATAGAACGATTCTCAAAATTCCTAATGCCCTTATTAGTATTACTTTTAATTGTGATAGGTATCCGCTCGGTAACTCTCGAAGGAGGACAAAAAGGTCTAGAGTTTTTGTTCAAACCCGATTTCTCAAAAGTAACTACCGACGTAGTCCTCGAAGCCCTAGGGCAGGCTTTTTTCTCCCTTAGCATTGGTATGGGAGCAATAATCACCTACGGTTCCTACATCAGGAAGAAAGACAATCTTGGCTCCACTGCATTCACTGTTGCCATTGCCGACACCCTCATCGCCGTGTTGGCAGGAGTAGCCATATTCCCCGCTGTCTTTGCCTTCGGAATAGACCCTGCAGAAGGTACTAATCTTATATTCACTACCGTGCCCAATGTCTTCCAAAAAATGGCAGGAGGATATATTTTCTCCATTCTCTTTTTTCTGCTGATTGCCGTTGCCGCGCTCACCTCAACATTATCTTTGTTTGAAGTTATAACGAGCTACCTGATAGAAGAATTTAAGATGAATCGCAAAACAGCCTCTATTATTACAGCAACAGCAATAGTCATCACAGGAAGTATAGCAACCTTATCGTCAAACCATGTACTCAATCTAAAGATTTTCAACCTATCAATATTCAACTTCTTGGATTACGTTACTGCCAATATAATGTTACCCTTGGGCGGATTGTTAATAGTAATATTCGTTGGGTGGATATTCAAAAAAGATAAAGTCCTAAAAGAAATACGACACAGCAAACACTACAAAGCCCAGTACATACCCACATTAATGTTCATCATCAAATTTATAGCACCCGTTGCTATCACAATTATCTTTGTCAACAAAATGCTCGGAGGCGGTGGACACTAATAGGCTTCTACTCAGGAAAGTAGCACGATCTACTCCACCCTCAACGGTATCTGCACATTAAACGACACTCCATCTTGGCGCGGATTTATATCCACCAAAGAACAAGCAGCGTACAAAACCAAAGGATTACCATCCTCATCAATGAGTAGCTGGGGGCGTTCCAACCGATTAACACGGACGAGTTCGCCACTTTGCAGGCTCAACTCCTTCTTCATAAAATGAGGATTTGTAGATTTCGCCCACGTCACACCGTCGGCAGACTCAAGTATTGCCAAGCCCGGCTCGGAGCCAGTTATCTTGCCAGTAAAATCTTTTATAACTGCGTAATATCTATCATCCAAATGCCGATACCACACGTATGGATCTTCAGCAGAAGCTATCTTCCCATCCTCCATCAACACTTCGAAAGCCACATCGTCGGTCGCCACAAAAGGGCCAACAGGACTGTCAGACACAGCCACACCGTGCACGCCCTTCCAATAAGGATCATAGATATTGCCTTTGAAGTACAACAGATATTTACCGTCAGCTCGCCGCTGGACCACAGAGGGATTGGTAACAATAATATTATCGGGTTGCACCCTTGTACCTATGGGAGAAGGATTGACAATATTGTCGGGTTTGACCCTAGTGCGTGGCGACAATATCGGACTGTTGGGGCGTTTGAATATTCCCGCTTCCAGATCCGCAAAACTATCAAACTCTATAACACCTATCTGCTGCGACTGTTGAACCCTGTTGCGTTTATTTACCGCTCCCCTTACCAAACATTTGCCTTGCTGCACTTTAGGGTCATTTGCTCCAACAAAATAGAGATAATACTTACCATTAAACGTCTTAAGATGAGGATTCGTAACCATTTGCGAATCCCAAGCAATGCTGTCGCCATCAAAACGCCGCCCTCGCAAGATAATCTTCTTATACTCAAAGCCCCTATCGGGAAAATCGGACACTGCATATCCCAACTTTGAGTGCAACACCCACGAATCAGTAAAAGGCGGTATAGTATCGCCACTCTCCCACGTAGCAAAAACCATGTGATACTTGCCATCGTCGCCCTTCAACACACTTGCGCCCCACACAAACATATCGGGAATACCCAAAACGGACGCCCCAGACAGAACAACGCCATCTCGCATAGCGGCAATCGGCAAAGGTGCAATCTGAAACTCATTCAAATCACTAGTATAGCACGAGCTAATAAAAAGCATTATCAATAAAGGCAGTGTTCTTTTCATGCGTTTAAAATACTGCAATAAGCTTAAAGCCTATGGCTTACAGCTTTTGCTGGTTTGTTAATCATCCTTCTGGGTGTAGTTAGGCTTACAGCCTATAGCCTACTGCATGAAGGTTTCATGTGTTTATATTTATTTTTTAATTGCCACATGCATCTCGCCAAAACAAGCATTCTCTCGTCTAAAAACTTATTCTAATGGCTCGTTTCATGCATTCATATATAAGTTCATAGTTCCACCCACCCACATCAGCATGCCCACTAGGTCGACATGTGGATAAACTCCTATTCCCCTTTCTGTTCCAAGTACTTTCTGTGCGCCAGCACCATTCTGATGTCGCCATAGGAATAGTCATTACTCAGCATCTCCTTGATGGGCGTCAGCTGTTCTCCGTCAATGGCATCAATCGCCTGCTCAATAGTTTGCATTTTCGCCTCGTCCATCAGCTCGCTCAGATCAATCTTGCCCCACTCCACATAGCGCGCTAAGTGCGACTCGATGGTTGAACCTACAAGACCCCGTTCTGTGGCTATTTCCTCGATGTTTTTTCCTTGCTGAAACAGCTCGTATGATATCTCGTGCGAAGGGACTTTCGCGTCCTTCGCTTCCCTTGCTATCTTCTCTGTTTTCTTCTTCTTCGACTTCTTTTTCCTCCCCGCGTTTGGCGCAGCATCAGACCTGAACAGTTCGGGCTTGTCTACCGATGCTTTGCCAAGCTCCTCGCCAGCAATAGTGGCCTGCAAGAGCGATTTAGCTTTATACATTTGCTGCAAGATGCTCAGGTATTGCCCAGCTATATTATCCAGTTCAGTCTGAAAGGCCTTTACACCTCTTTGTCCTTTCAGCTCCTTCATTTTGCCTTGTAGTTCATCGTGTAACTTACGAATCAGAGGCTCGAAGTAGCCGATTGATTTCTCTATGCGCACACGCAACTCATTCAGGTGCCCCTCCGATTTGCGGAGCATAATCTGATGCATCTGCTTGCAGAAGCCATTGCCCACCTGGCGCAAGGGCTCCGTTTGGTCATATATCGATGTCGCCCAATCCTTATGTTTTTGTTTCTCCGAACGGTTTTCTGCCTTGTTGTAGCTCTCCAAGTGGTAGCGTAGCTCTTGCATCAATGAGCTAAAATCATAGGCATGCATACAGAAACTTTGCAAGTAGTTGTCAGCAGCCTGTTGAAGAATAGGTAAGAGTTCCCTCTTGCTTTTCTTTTGCTGCGCAAAGGTCTCAATAGAGCTACTGATGGGTATTCCTTCTGATGGGATTCTGGACGTCAGTATTAGCCCTTCGATACTTCGCAAGCGCGACAGTGCCACGTATATCTGCCCTGGTGCAAAGGCACGGTTCACATCAATAATTGCCTTATCGAAGGTCAAGCCCTGACTTTTATGTACGGTGATGGCCCACGCCAGCTTCAGTGGATATTGTTGGAAGGTGCCCACTACCGACTCTTCAATCTCGTTGTTATTTTTGTTTAGTACGTACTTCTTATTCTCCCAAGTGTAGACGCTCACCGTAGCATCGGGCGATCCATCAGAGAATTCTACCGTAATTTCGTCGTCATCGAAGGAAGCAACATGCCCAATTTTGCCGTTGAAGTAGAGTTGCGAACCCGAATAATCGTTCTTGATAAACATCACCTGCGCTCCTTTCTTCAAGTGCAGTTGCTCTTCGGCAGGATAGTTGTATGCGTTGAAATCGCCCGACACCGAAGCCCTAAAAACCTTCTCTTCACCTTCCAAAATAGCGAGAGTAGAGCTGTTCTTCGCATCGGCAATATAGTTGTGTGTGGTGAGTAGAACTACCCCATCGTCTACTTTCTGCTGATAGTCTGGTTGATAGAACTGGTTGAGGAGCTCGATGTCGGCATCTGTAATTTTATTGTTTCGCAGATGACTGAGTAGCCCAATGAAACGCTCGTCAGACTGTCGGTATATCTTTTCGAGCTCAACATATTGTAACTGCGCCTCTTTCAGCACCTGTGCGCTAAAGAAGTATGGGCTTTGGTAGTATTTCGATAGCATTCCCCACTCATCATCCTTCACCACCGGTGGAAGTTGTAGCAAGTCGCCTATAAACAGCACCTGAACGCCACCAAATGGGTAGCGGTGTTCCTTACGCACCCGTCGCAACGTATGGTCGATAGCATCGAGTAGGTCGGCTCGCAACATACTCACCTCATCAATTACCAAAAGCTCCATTTGCTGAAGCAATCGGCGTTTATTCTGATGCATCTTCAGATTTTTCATCAGGGTGTTTGGTGTATTTACTGCCACCGAAATAGTTTCTAGACCGTTCAGCCCGTTGCAGTTGGGGATGTATGCACCAAAAGGTAGTTGAAAGAGCGAATGTAGTGTAACCCCTCCAGCGTTGATGGCGGCAATACCTGTGGGTGCGGCAATAATGACATGCTTATGGGTAGTGTGACTCATCTGGCGCAAGAAGGTGGTCTTGCCCGTCCCAGCCTTGCCTGTAAGGAAGATACACTGATTGGTGGTATTGATGAAACGGGAAAGGATGTCGGTTATTGGGTCTCTTTCGTAACTCATGATGCTAAAAAAATGTAAACACACAATAATAGTGTTTTTTAGTGGAATATCTCAAATAATTAGGTGCTTTTTTTAGGTTCTATGTTGTTTGTGGTAAATATAAACCCAGAATATCACTAGTCCATATGCTACGGCGTTCCAATAAATAATTTCAAAAGGGGTAAAAGGAGGCTCAACGTTCTCCACCAATAGTGGTGAATTAATAAGTGTATCATAGAGGTGGTATCATTGTAAGTATCGCAAGATGTTTCATGAACCTTACAAACGGAGTAAAATCGAAAAACCCCACACTCCGAAGAGATGTGGGGAATTATTATTAACTATTAACCTAAAACTCAATCAAGTGTTTTCATAAGAATTTCCATTATTTGTTTTCCAGCTTTCGATATTGAAGATCCAGGACCAAATATTGCGACTACGCCAGCATCGTACAGGCAGTCGTAGTCCTGTGCAGGGATTACTCCTCCAGCGATGACCATTATGTCTTCGCGCCCTAGTTTTTTGAGCTCTGCTATCACTGCTGGAACTAGGGTTTTATGCCCTGCTGCCAACGAGGATACTCCAAGTACGTGCACGTCATTTTCCACGGCTTGTTTTGCAGCCTCTTCAGGTGTTTGGAACAATGCGCCCACGTCTACGTCGAAGCCAAGGTCGGCATATCCTGTTGCCACTACTTTTGCGCCACGGTCGTGACCGTCCTGCCCCATTTTGGCAACCATTATACGTGGTTGGCGGCCTTGTTTTTGAGCAAATTCTTCGACTAATGCTTTTGCTGCTTCGAAGTCTTTATCGCCTTTTGATGCTTCTGAATACACTCCTGAAATGGTTTTAATTTCTGCTTTATATCGACCTACAATTCTCTCACAGGCGTCGGAAATCTCACCTAGTGATGCACGTTTTTGTGCCGCTTTTATTGCTAGGTCTAGCAGGTTTCCTTCTTTGGTTTCTACGCATTTTGTAATTGCGTGTAGCGCCGCCTGACATTCGTCTTCGTTTCTTTCGGCACGTAATTTGTTCAGGCGTTCTACCTGTGCCTGCCGCACACTGGTGTTGTCAATTTCGAGGATGTCTAGGGGGTCTTCTTTGTCAAGGCGATATTTATTGACTCCTACAATTGTCTGCCTGCCGCTATCTATCAGTCCTTGTGTGCGCGCTGCAGCTTCTTCGATTCTCATTTTTGGTATTCCACTTTCAATAGCTTTGGACATTCCTCCCAATGATTCTATTTCCTCGATGTGTTGCCACGCTTTGTGCGCGAGTTCGTTTGTTAACGATTCAACGTAGTAAGAACCAGCCCAGGGGTCAACCCCACGACAGATTTCTGTTTCTTGCTGAATGTATAGCTGAGTGTTTCTTGCAATGCGTGCAGAGAAATCGGTTGGTAGGGCGATTGCTTCGTCCAGTGCATTTGTATGCAGGGACTGTGTATGTCCGAGTGTTGCTCCCATTGCTTCTATGCATGTTCGTCCTACGTTGTTGTAGACGTCTTGCTCGGTCAATGACCATCCAGAGGTTTGCGAGTGCGTTCTCAGTGCCATTGATTTGGGATTTTTGGGGTTAAATTGTTTTACAATTTTTGCCCACAACATCCTAGCAGCACGCATTTTGGCGATTTCCATAAAATGGTTCATTCCTATTGCCCAGAAGAAAGACAATCGTGGTGCGAAAGCGTCGACGTCGATGCCTGCATTTATGCCTGTTCTGATATAATCCAATCCATCAGCAAGGGTGTATGCCATTTCGATGTCTGCAGTAGCTCCTGCTTCTTGCATGTGGTATCCTGATATGGATATGGAGTTGAATTTGGGCATATGCTGAGATGTGAACTCGAAAATGTCTGCAATTATCTTCATTGAGAATTCTGGTGGATATATATATGTATTGCGCACCATAAATTCTTTGAGGATATCGTTTTGGATTGTCCCTGCTAGTTGATCCATTGTTGCTCCTTGCTCTAGGGCTGTCACTACGTAGAAGGCGAGTATTGGCAATACAGCTCCGTTCATGGTCATGGATACTGACATTTTGTCCAATGGGATTTGATCAAAGAGTATCTTCATGTCTAGTATTGAGTCGATTGCTACTCCAGCCTTTCCCACGTCGCCCACTACGCGTGGATGGTCTGAGTCGTATCCTCGGTGTGTTGCAAGGTCGAATGCTACTGAGAGTCCTTTTTGTCCTGCGGCAAGGTTACGTCTATAAAATGCATTCGATTCTTCTGCTGTAGAGAATCCAGCGTACTGTCTGATTGTCCATGGTCGCATTGCGTACATTGCTGAGTAAGGTCCTCGTAAATAGGGGACTAATCCTGCTGTGTAGTTCAAATGCTCCATGCCTTCCAAGTCGGCAGCTGTATATGCTTGCTTAAGGGCAATTTTCTCAGGGGTATCGATGCTCTTGGAGATACCGTTTTCTTTCTCCCACTCAGAGACGTTGCTATGCGCGGAAGAGTCTTTTATATTTATACTTTTAAAATCTGGTTTCATTATCTAATAATTTGTGCTTGATACGCTTTTAGCTCTTCCAAAGCGTTGCTTCTAACGCTGATAAAGTTGCTGACTCCTTTAGCTTTCAACTCGTCGGCACATGCTGGAGTTCCTGCCACGACTAACACTTTGTTGTCTATCAAAGCATATGCTTCGGGGGCAAATTCTGCATACTCATCGTCGGAACTACAAATAACGACGATACTTGCTCCTGCTGTTTTGGCGGCTTCCATTCCTTCGGCTATGGTTTTAAAGCCATTGTTGTCTTGCACTGCAAAGCCTGCTGCGGCAAAGAAGTTGCAAGCAAACTGAGCTCTGGCCTTTCTCATTGCGAGGTTTCCTATTGTGAGCATGTACACCAATGGGCGCTTGTTGTTTTTTGAGTATTGGTCTGTGGTAAAGCGCAATTTCTCGAATTCCATTGCTCCTCTGTAGGCCACAACTCTTCGTATCTCGCCTGCGTCGTCTGTTCCGCAACATCCATTGGCTTGGAACATCTCTGCGCTTATTTGGTCTGTTGCTGTTTCTGTAAAGTTTGGAAATTGGTTCACTCCAAGTATGTTTACTCTACGTTGTGCGATGTGTAGGTCTCGTTTCCGTGCAACTTCTTCTATGGCATCTTGAATTTTTCCTGAACGTAACGATGCTATAAACCCACCCTTGTCTTGTATTTCAAGGAATAGTTCCCACGCTGATGACGCTAACATTTCTGTTAGTTCTTCTATGTAATAAGAGCCTGCAGAGGGGTCAGCAACCTTAGCAAAGTGTGATTCTTCGTTTAATAGATGCTGTTGATTTCTTGCAACTTTCTCTGAAAATTCGCTAGGCAATGCGTAAACAGAGTCGAATGGTAATACTGTCAGCGAATCTGTTCCTCCTAGCACTGCGCTCATCGATTCGGTCTGGGTCCTTAGCATATTTACGTATGAATCGTAAATGGTTTTGTTGTATTCTATGGTTTCGGAGTGTGTTTTCATCTTACTTGCGCAGTCGCTAGTAACTCCGTAGGCCTTTGTCAGTTTTGCCCACAGCATTCGGGCTGCTCTTAGCTTTGCGATTTCCACAAAATAGTTACCTCCTACGCCAAAGCTGAATTTTATATTCTTAGCTATGGTGTCGGCATCTATTCCTTGTTCTGTCAATCTGTCCAAATACTCGACTCCGATGGACAAGGCGAAGGCTAATTCCTGACTAGAAGTACAGCCTGCATTTTTGTATTTTTTTGCGTTCACATACAGCGCACTGAATCCATTTTTCGAGGCAAATGTTTCGAGCAGTTTTATTGTTGTTGCGAATGCTTCTGTTTCGCCAGCTTTAAATACTCCTTTAAGTGCGTACTGAGTGATAGGATCGAACTCAATTGCTCCTTTTACGTCTCTGTTGGCAAGAGTGTCGTTAACGAATTTAATGAAATAATTATCGACATTGCACCTTACAAAGTTGATTTCTATCTTTGTCAAATCGATATCGTCCAGCAACTCCGAAAGATCTAAGCTTGCCAAGTCTGTTTTGCAACAGATCTTGAATCCTAGGGCTTTTACGCCTCTGGCGATCATCCATTTTGCTTTCTCGTTGGCACTTTTGGCATCGACAACTTTAATATCTTGCCTGATTAACCAATCATTTCCTTTCGTTTTTACGCCACGTGTGTAAGGGAAGCTGCCCGGCAATTCATTAGATTTTAGCAGATTCTCTACATCTTCACTTCTGTAGAACGGTTGCACACTAAAACCCTCGTCCGTCTTCCAAACGAGCTTTTTGTCGTAGTCTGCTCCCTTCAAATCCGCTACTATCTTAGATTTCCACTCTTCTGTGGTGATTGGTGGAAACTCTTCAAATAACTTTTTTGTCATATTTTGAGTATAATTTTAATTTCCTACTTAAACCCGAACCATGCATTAGCTCTCATGTTTGCGCTCCAATCTCTTCAAAACAAACGCTCCGCTGGCTTTTGTTTCGCTCACCGTAGCAATGCTACACTTAGTTCTCCAAACCCCTTATTTTATCGAGCCTGAAGCCTTCGCTACGGCGAACCAATGCATAACTCTGGCTGAACGGTTGCAAATGTACGGAAAATAAAGAATTTCAGAAAATAAAATATTAAAGAAGACACCTATTCAGCATTATTTCTCTCTTCTCTTCTTCTTCCTAATACAAAACTCATTGTTAAAGAGGTCTCGTAATTATGTAGTTAAAGTCCGTCTATAAAGTCCAATATCTGTGTATGCTCACTTTGCGAATTAGTCATTTAATAAGTAAAGACGCCCAAGTTGGGCGTCTTTACTCCCAACTCACACCCCCCCAACATACAGAACGGCAAGCCTTTATATTTAACTCTATAGTTCATAACCCCGACATTATGGACAGACACTAGTTAGTCAAAGTTTATTGTCATAGCCCAGATTCCCGACATCATATAGAGACTTCAGTTAAGAGAAGGCAAATTGTAAAATGAAAAAGATTTATAACTTTGTACTCGAAAAAATATATAAGCATGAATAAAAGAACACGCGATTTCTATTTGACAGTATTATGTGGGGTGGCAATGTTTTTACTAGCTCCTGATTATGCATATTCACAAGACACAGACAAGGATATGAATAACGAAGTTATGATCACTGGCATTTCAAGGGAGGACCTATGGCCTATGATTGAGCGTTTTTTCAATGAGCAAGGATATTCAATAGAAAACTTCAGTCTTGAAAATCAAATTATGACGACGGACAAGTTTACTTGGAAATCTGCAATAATACTAAACAAGGCAAACTATGTGGTCAATTATATAGGAAGCGAGTTCAAAATTAGGATTGCAAATAGAGAGTATTACTCGGACGGCAATTGGAATAAGGTTGTGACCAAGTTAAGCAACTCAAAAAAAAAATAATATCTTGAAGCTGCTGTAAAAAGAATATATGAAATAAAAAACGACCCTGAATTGCTTACTAGCTGTAAAAACAGTTCGTACTACTACCCAACTGGCCCTCAGAGAACAAATATCGAGGGATTTGACGTAGAGTGTATTGCTGTAGAAAGAATGCAGAACAACCTAAATGCTTATTTTGCTCTCAATAATACTGGACCTGAGAGGGTAATAAAGATTGACGGCATAGATCACTCGATTATAGGACCAGATGGGAGCAAAACATCTGGGGAGATAGACTCCGTAAGGTTTGGAGACATATTGAAGAACGACATTACAAACAAAACATTGGTGGGAGAAACGGTACCAGAGAACGAAACTAGAATAGTCTGTATTTCATTCAGTGCGCAGAATTTTCCTAAAGATATCGACTCGATACATTCTATAAAAGTTCGATTAATGATAGAAAACAAAAAGGTAGAAGCTGTCCTATACAACATGAAAATAGATAAGCCGATATAGTTTTTTTCTAGTAGACCTCGGGAACTAAAGGTATTAACTTTACAATAACAAATATCACATGCAGAAACTTTGTAGATTTATAATGAACTTGTTTGGCTGGAAAAGCGAAGGCTCTGTTCTGCCGCATGATCATTGCATTATAATTGCATTCCCACACACAAGCGCAATGGACTTTGTGTGGGGCTGGTTGCATTACGTGGCCGAAGGAGGAATGCCAAGCATACTTATAAAAAAAGAATTCTTCTTCTGGCCAATGGGCTGGATACTTCGTAAAATGGGGGCTATTCCTGTAAATCAGTCTAAAGGCACCTCTGCCATAAAGGAGACTATCAGAATATTTAACACTAACAAAAGAGTACATCTATTCATTACGCCCGAAGGCACTCGCAAAAAGACAAAACGATGGAAAACGGGTTTTCACTATATTGCCAATAAGACAGGGGCTACAGTAAGATTGGGGTATGTAGACTACGCTAAAAAAACTGTGTTCATCAAAGACGTATTCGAACTTACTGATGATATAAACGAGGATATCAAAAACATAAAGGCTTGGTACAAAAAAGAGGGAGCTACAGGCAAATACAAAGACCAGTACACCTTCGACTAGAAAAAACCTAGATGCTGAGAGTCTCAATAATACAGAACAATCCTGCGTGGGAACAAACATCTGCAAATCTTGCAGATATCGAAAACTTATTGCCCAACAATGCGGACCTGATAGCGCTTCCAGAGATGTTTGCAACAGGCTTCTCTATGAATACTGACATCGCCGAGAGTATGCAAGGAAGAATAGTGCAGACCTTAAAGCAATGGGCGAGAAAAAGCACGGCTGTAATATGTGGCTCTATTGCAATAAGCGACGGCGAGCACCTTTTTAACAGATTGTTGTTCGCATATCCAAACGGAGAGGTTTGTTTCTACGATAAAAGACACCTCTTTAGTGTCGGCCTAGAGAACCTAACATACAGTTCTGGCTCAACAAGGAAAACTATAAACATAAAAGACTTTAAAATTCTGCCATCAATTTGTTATGACATCAGGTTTCCTGTCTGGCTTAGGAATACCGACAACTATGACATACTTATTAATGTTGCATCGTGGCCAAAGTCCAGAATGTCGGCATGGCAAACTCTGTTAAAAGCTCGCGCCATCGAAAACCAATGTTATGTAATTGCGGCAAACCGCTGTGGAAACGACCAAAAAGTCGAGTACAACGGACAATCTGTTTTTATAAATCCAAAAGGAGAAGTGGAGAAAATTGCCAACAATTCAGTTTCAGTAATTTCTCATTGCATAGATAAAGATAAAATCACTACCTTTAGGCGTGATTTCCCTGTGATAAACGACAGAGACAACTTTATTATAACTAAATAAACATTTATACAATGGCTCTCTCTATTATAGAAGTAACAAACAAAAAGCAACTGAAGGATTTCGTAAACTTTCCGTTTATGCTGTATAAGAATGACGACAATTGGATTCCCCCTCTCAAAAGCGATGAACTGAATGCCATAAGACTAGACAACAATATCTTTAGGCAGTTTTGCGACTTTAACTGCTGGCTAGCAATATCTGAAGGGGAGGTAGTAGGACGTATAATGACAATTATAAACAAGGAGTACAACAACACGCACAATAGTCAACAAGGACGTTTCTCGCGGATTGAGTTTATCAACGACCTCAAGGTAAGCGAGCTTCTCATCAACACGGCAATTAAATGGCTTAGGTCTAAGGGATGCAATCAGATTGTTGGTCCGTTGGGATTTACGAACTTTGACAACCAAGGACTTCTAATCGAGGGGTTCGACTTTCTTCCTTCGATTGCATCTGTATATCACAAACATTATTATCAGGAACATTTCGAAAAGCTTAATTTTAATAAGGACAAAGACTGGATAGAGTTCCGACTTACTATCCCAAATCCCGTCGACCCAAAGATCATCAGGGTTAAAGAGATTATCTGTAAACGCAAGGAACTATCCGTTATTAGCTTCAAGTCAAACAAGGATTTATTGAAATATAAAACAAAGATATTTAATATTCTAAACGAGGCCTTTAATGAGCTGTACAGCTTTGCAACTCTGTCGCCAGAATTGATAGATTATTATGCTGAAAAGTATTTCGGTTTTATAAATCCAGAGTTTGTAAAAGTTATTACAGACAAAAACGACGAAGTCCTCGGGTTTATTATCGGACTCCCATCTATGTCAAAAGCAATGAAAAAAGCAAATGGCAAGTTGTTTCCGTTTGGTTTCTATCATTTGACAAACGCTCAGAAGAAAAATGACACAATGGATATCCTTTTAACCGCTGTGCGCCCAGACCAGCAGGGCTTGGGACTACCTGCTCTACTTATAGCCGAGCTACAACAAACAATGATAGACTACAATATCTTTGAGGCAGAAACTACTGGCATGCTCGAAGACAACCATCAGGCTATTCAACATTGGAAGCACTACGAAAACATCCAACATAAAAGACGGAGGTCTTACGTTAAAAATATATAATCGAGTAGGAGGAATGGGATTAATTCCCATTCCGTCCTCTCACGTTTGTGATGGCTCGTGTGAGTATGGGGCTTTTGGAGGTGCGCCAATAGCTCTTGCGAGTATTTGCCCATTGCCAAGATTTTCCTCTTCCAATTCCGCATTTCATCAAATTTTGAAACCTAGTCTTGACCCAACTTTCACTCTCTCAGACTCACTTTCCCAGTCAGCGTTGGGCTGGGCGATTATTCGGGTGGCGGCTGTGACCTACAGATTTTTATTTTCTTAAATGGTGCATGTTTAAATTTTAAAGTGGAGTATATTCATTCTACTTGTTTTGTTGGTTTGCAGCACTGCCTCAGCTCTACTTTCTCGCCCAAAGCATTGATGGTTTCTGTAGTCACCAGCTTCTGTGTTGACATGCGTCTGACAATTTCTGTCCAATAGGCGTTGTCGCCTGATTGTTTGAGTTGAAAGCGTATGGTATTGACAATCCAATAAGAA